>CAYGST010000092.1:0-11997 GCA_964352415.1 uncultured Planctomycetaceae bacterium
ACTCGAGACGGAGCACAAGCAGCGCTCCTCCAGCAATCGCGAGAGCGATCCGCCCGGGAACGCCTTCGATGGCCTGATGTCGACCGGCTGGTCGTGCGCGGCCGACGACGCGACGCCGAAGCTGACGCTCGAGCTGCGCCGCGCCCAGCGCGTCGATCGCATCCTGCTCTCGCACCGGACCTCGAAGGAGCTGAACCGCGGCGAGTTCGACCGCGCGACGAAGGTCGCGCTCCACATCGACGGCAAGCGTGACCCGATCCTGGTCGACATGGACCCGGACGAGGAGCGCAAGACGGTCGTCACCCTCCCGAAGGTGACGCGCGTCTCGGAGCTCGTGATCGAGGTGCTCGAGCGTGTCCCGGGCAGCAAGCACACGGGCTGCGTCGGCTTCGCCGAGGTCGAGCTGCGGCTCGGCGAGGAAGAGGACTGAGCGCGCCCGCGCGATCTTGCTGGCGCTCCTCGCGAAGGGGGCCGACACTCGGGCGCATGAAGCGCCTCGCCCTCGTCGGATCGTCCTGCCTGCTCTTCGCCGCCGGTCTCCTGTCCGCCTCGCGCCCGCCGGCCGAGGGGTCCGCCCGGACCTGGTACCGCGGCAACACGCACACGCACACGCTCTGGTCCGACGGCAACGCCGCGCCGGAGCTGGTGGCGAAGTACTACGTCGACGCGGGCTACGACTTCCTCGTCTACACGGACCACAACGTCCTCGCCCAGGGCGAGCGCTGGTTCCCGATCGACGAGGGGCGACTGACGGAGGCGCGCGTCACCGAGCTGGTCGAGACCTTCGGGGCGGAGGCCGTCGAGCTGCGCGACGAGCCGTCGCGCGCGATGCGCCTGCGGACCTTCACCGAGCTCCAGCAGCGCTTCGACATCCAGGGCGAGTTCCTGCTCGTCCCCGGCGAGGAGGTGACGGATGACTTCGAGGGCAAGCCCGTCCACATCAACGCGATCAACATCGAACGCGTCGTCGAACCCCAGGGGGGCGGCTCCGTCGGGGAGACGATCGCGAACGACATCGCCGCCATCGTCGCGGAGGGAAGGCGCGCGGGCCGCCCGGTGCTCGCGCACATCAATCATCCGAACTTCGGCTGGGGCATCACGGTCGCGGAGGTCGCGGCGATGCCCCAGGAGCGCTTCTTCGAGGTCTACAACGGCCACTCGGCGGTCCGCAACGAGGGCGATGAGGAGCACGCGTCGATGGAGGAGCTGTGGGACCAGGCGCTGACTCTGCGGCTGGAGACGCTCGGACTCGGGCTGCTCTACGGCGTCGCGACCGACGACGGTCACGACTACTTCGACTTCCGCGTCGGCCGCCCGAACCCGGGCCGCGGCTGGGTCATGGTGCGCGCGGACGAGCTGCACTCCGACTCGCTCGTGCAGGCGATGCGCGACGGCGACTTCTACGCCTCGACGGGCGTGAGTCTCGACGGCATCGAGGCGAGCCAGGAGCGCCTCACCGTGGACATCGCCGCGGAGGAGGGCGTGCGCTACGTCACGCGCTTCATCGGCACGCGCCGCGGCGCGTCGCCGGAGCGCGTCGTCGGCGAGGTGCTGCTCGAGACGTCGGCGGATCCGGCGGTCTACGAGTACGGCGGCGACGAGCTGTACGTGCGCGCCACGATCGTCTCCGATCGCGATCACCCCAATCCCTACGCCGCGGGCGACAAGGAGATGGCCTGGGTGCAGCCGGTGCGCCGCTGACGCCCGCCCGCGCCTACTGGCGCCGCGCCAGCTCCGCCTCGGCGGCGAGGTGCCCGAAGTACGCCCACGGGGACTCGGCGACGACCTCCTGGCAGAGCGCGAGCCCCTCGCGCGTGCGTCCCTTCGCGAAGTTCCAGGCGGCGAGGCCATAGCCCAGCGACGCGTCCGCGGACTTGCCGGCGCGCAGCTCGGTGAGCAGCTCGAGCTCAGTGCGCTCGCCCTTGTAGAGCAGCAGGAGACTCCAGTACGAGTCGTTCTCGATCACGTCCATCCGTTCGTGGATGCGCTCGAGCAGGCGGTCGGCCTCGTCGCGACGGTCGAGCCGCCAGAGCGTCAGCGCGGTCCAGTAGGTCGTCGCCACGAGCATGTCGTCGTTGACCTGGCTGAAGAACAGGCAGCGCTCGTAGGCCGCGAACGCTTCCTCGTAGCGCTCCTGGAGGTAGAGCGCGAGGCCGAGGTGGTACTCGATGTTCGAGCGCGTCGTCGAGCGCGGGATGCCGGCGGCGTTGGGCGCGCCGTCGGGCTCGATCTGGTCGGGGACCTTGCGCGTCAGGCGTGACGCGGCGCGCAGGTCGGCGGAGGCGAGCTCGAGCTCGCGCACGGTGAGGTAGCGGTGTCCGCGGTGACGCAGCAGCTTGTAGCTCTTCGGGTGCGTCGCGAGCGCCTCGGTGTAGACGTCGATCGCCTCGCGGTAACGGCCGAGGTAGGCGAGCCGTCGCCCGACCCAGACGGCCGCCATCTCGTCTCCGGGCTGCTTCTGCAGCTCCCTGCGCGCGGCCTCGAGGTTCTCCTCGAGCTCGGCGCGACGCTCGGCGGTGAACTCGGGCGCGACCAGCTCCCCGCCGGTCAGCGCGATCGCCTGGACGCCGTCCGCCGTCGGCGCGGCGCCGTCGGTGGTCGCGCAGGCGACGGCGAGGAGCGGAGCGGCGAGGGTCAGCAGCAGTCGGGCGATCGGCTTCATGCCGCGAGGATAGTGCGTCGCGCGGGGCGACGCACTATCCTCGAAGCCCGCGCCATGACCGACCTCGACCAGTCCCGCCAGGAGATCGACCGCATCGATCGCGAGCTGATCCGCGCCCTCGCCGAGCGCATGAAGCTGGTCGCGCGCGTCGCCGCGATCAAGGGCTCCGATCCCGAGGTGCCCCTGCGCAACGAAGAGCGCGAGCGCGAGGTCTTCGACTTCTGGGCCGGCGAGGGTCAGCAGCACGGCCTCTCGCCCTACTTCCTCGGCCGCATCCTGCGCGAGGTCCTGAACTACTCGCGCCGCGACCAGGAGAGCGTCCTCGGCGGCGAGGCCGCCGCCCCGAACGCCGGCCGCAGCGTGCGCGTCGCCTACCAGGGCGCGCCGAGCTCCTACAGCGACCTCTCGATCGAGAAGCTCTTCATCTCGCGCCCGACGCCGGTGCGCGAGCGCCTCGGCCTGCACTCGTTCGCCGAGGTGCTCGACGCCCTCGAGGCGGGGGACTGCGAGTACGCGCTGCTCCCCATCGAGAACACGATCGCGGGCTCGATCCATGAGGTCTACCGCCTCCTCGCCGATCGCCAGGTGCACGTCGTGGACGAGGAGTACTGGCGCGTCGAGCACGTGCTCGCGGGCCTGCCCGGCACCGAGGTCGACGGTCTGCGCATCGTCCGCTCGCACCCGGTCGCGCTGCAGCAGTGCGAGAAGTTCACGTCGAGCCTCGTCGGCTGCACGGCGGAGACCTACTACGACACGGCGGCCTCCGCGCGCTCGGTCGTCGAGGCGGCGGACCCGACGATCGGCGCCATCTGCTCCGAGCAGGCCGCCCTGCGGGCGGGCCTGCAGATCCTGCGCCGCGACATCGCCGACCAGCCGCACAACACGACGCGCTTCCTCCTGCTCTCCCTCGAGCCCGAGGCCGTCGACCCACGCATCCCGGCCAAGACGTCGTTCCTGCTGACGACCGATCACCGCCGCGGCGCTCTCGCCACCTGCCTGCAGGGCTTCGCCCAGGAGGACCTGAACCTCTGCAAGCTGGAGAGCCGCCCGCTGCCCGACAGCGCCTGGGAGTACCTCTTCTACCTGGACGTCGAGGGCAACCTGCAGGACCCGGCCGTCGCCCGCGCCCTCACCCTCCTCGAAGCCCACACCAACCGCCTGCGCGTCCTGGGCTGCTACCCGGACCGCCGCGAACGGGAGGGGTGAGGGAAGCGGCGCCGTTCGGCGTCACTCGCGCCAGTACGGGGACCAGTTCGTCCAGTCCTTGTACGCGGACGTCGACCATGCGGCTCGGTCCAGGACTTCCCAGGTCTCGAAGGTGCCGTCGTTGTTCAGGTCGGTCCCGACCGTGTGCAGGTACGGGCCGGCAGAGGCGAGGGGGACGATGTGGGACAGCTCGCGGAGGATCACGATCTTCCGCCCGCCGCCGATGTACTCCCGGAGCCGCATGTCGTCCGCGAGGTCCAAAGACGGATGCGTCGACAGGTTCGTGATGGGCGTGACGACGTTGGGCGTCTGTGTGCGGTCGATTCGCAGGATCTCCTGCGTCGCGCGGTCGAAGACGAGCAGGTAGCGCCCTTGGGGGTCGACGACGAGGCCACTGAGGACGCCGCTGGGGACCTCGTCGCCCTGATCGTCGAGGGTTGTGGGGGAAGTGTAGACCGGGTCCCGGCGGGAACGATTCAGGGTCGCCTCCTGTAGGGTCGGTGGCGTCCACTCCGTGGCGCCGTGCAGGCTGAGGACTGGCGTGGCGATCGGCGCGGGTAGGCCCAGGGTCGTGACCCCGCCGCCGGGGTGGCGCACCTTCCAGCCTCCGATTCGCGGCGCGTAGGACCACTTCTCGATGATGCACTCCCCGCTGTCGCGGATGCCCGCGATGTAGACCTCGTCGCCCCCGCTACGCACCGCGAGCGCCGTGATCGCGAAGCCGACGCTCTCCGTTCGCTCGCCCATCTTCCAGGCCTGCGTCGTCGCGCCGCGCTCTTTCCGCACGCGCCTCAGGTCCTCGCCCCCCGGCGAGTAGCCGAAGCTCTGACGGAACGTGCCGCCGTGATAGCCGTGAACGATGAGTCCACTCGGGAGCCCGGCGCCGATCAGCTCGAGCGGGAACTTCAGGTCTCCGACGCTCGGGACCTCCTCCTCTTCGGCGGGCGTTTGTGCGCCCGCACTCGTGGCGCCGATCGCCAGCGCGAAGGCGGTGAGCCCAATGAAACTCAAGCGGTATCTACCGATGCCGAACACGCCCCGGGGCGTAGCCGCTGTCTCTCTATGATTCATAGCCATTTTCCTCTCCGGTGTTCTTGTGGTCCGTCTCTCTCAGTCGGGGCAGGAGCAAGGTGGCGCAGGGGGTGGGAAGTTGGGTGAGCCCGAGTCGCACTGCATCTGATCGCGGAGCCGCTTGCGCACTTCAGCGTGCCTATTGCTCCAGATCTTGCAGATCTGCTCGAACGCCTTCTTCTCCGCGCCCTGGGCGTCGCAGAGGAGTGTTGCGATTTTCTGAATGTCCTCTCGGCCGAGGTTCAGGTGTTGGCAGATGTTTCGGTTGTAGCCACCCTGGGACGGCGTGTCGCCACCGGCTGGCGTATGCCGGATCTCGTGTTCGACCACGATGATCAGCACCTCGACCAGCACTGCCGGGTTATCGCCTCCCGGCAGCTGCTCACTGATGCTATTAACGTCGACTTGGATCGTTCCCGCATCGGGGTTGGTGAGCGCGGTGCTATTCCCGATCGATCCCATCGGCGCCTCGCTGATGGTCACGCCCGGTGGGGCTCCGCCGATGGCGGCAACGGCCAGGCCCAGGGGGTCATAGGCTTGCGGGTTTGCGCCCGCGGCATCGTGCAGTCCGCTGAACAGGAAAGCGATCAGCACGGGAAGGTGCAGTCTCTTCACGCTTCGTACTCCCTCGGTTCGAGTGTCTCGGCTCCTCTTGGTCATCTGCGGCGACGCCGAGGGAGCCCTCTCACGCTCCGAGCTGGAGCGTGCTCTCTCCACGGAAATGCTGGCATCCGGTGGCAAATGCCGCAAGGTGATCGAGGCAGAATCAAGAATGCACTTTAGATTTAGCTCTAATTAGAGATGGCTACTGTGCTCCATTGGTCACTGGTGGCCGATTTGTTTCGCTTGCCGAAGGGCAGCAAAATTCCCGCGCCGCGGAGATCGCTTTCCCGGGGGACGACTGCGGTGGACCTTCCGTCGTGGTTGGCCCGTCGAGGAGCGGCTGCCCCTGCGGCGGGGGGTCGGAGACTAGGCAGGCCGTCGGCCTTGGACACGTTGATCCTTGATCGTGGAGGGTGGGCCCCGTTCGTGGGGGCGTCCATCCGGCACGAGCGGCCATTGCCGGGCGCTGCGAGAGCCGAGTCCGGTCGAGGCCCAATGGGGCCAAGCCACTCCAGGAGTGCGACTTACGATGCTTCTGCGGATCTGTATCGCAGGTCGCGTGGAGGGCTGGTCGCCCGCCGTGGACCGTGGCGTTCTCCTTCCTTCAGCCTATCGACGCCGCTGGTCGATGAGCGGGGCATGCGCCTTCCCCGCTGGACCGTCTACCCCGCCCTCGCCGTTCTGACCCTGCTCGTCGTCACCGCCGTGCCGCACACGGGCGACGAGGCGGAGCACGAGGGCGCAGCCGCCCGCGCTCGCGAGCTGCACCGCAAGCTCGAGGCGAACCGCCGGCCCGCCCAGGCGATCGACGCGCCGATGGGCGGCCAGGCGCCGGCCGAGCGCGAGGACCCGAACGACGACGCGCCGCGCTAGGAGCCCCTTCGCGCCATGAGAATTCCCCGCTGGGCGACCTACCCCGCCATCGCGGTGGTGCTGTTCCTCTCGCTGATCGCGCTGCCGAAGCGTCACGCGGGTCGCGGCGCTGCGCAGCGGGTTCAGCAGGAAGCGATCTCGGCCGAGGCCGAGCGCGCGCGTGACGAACGAACCGTGCACGACGCGGAGCTCGCGCGGATGGCGAGCGCTGCGAGCCGAACAGCGTCGAGCGTAGCGAGCGGAACGACACCGAGCGCCGCGACCGCGCGCCCGCACACGGGCGGCTCGCGCCGGCTGCTCGAGTTCCTGCCCGACGGCTACGCGATCGACGGCAGTATCGACTACCGCGCCGAGCTGCAGCGCGCCATCGAGGCCTCGGTGGGGGCGACGCTCGAGCTGCCCGACTTCCCGATCCGCATCGGACGCGCGCCCGGCGAGGTCTACGGTGTGCGCTTGCTCTCCGGCACGCACCTGGTCGGCCAGCCGACCTCGCTCCTGTTCACCGACGAGCCCGGGCTGCAGCTCCTGCGCGGCGAGGACGTCGAGAACCTGACCGTCGAGCGCGTCGCCCTGCGCGGCCCTGGCGGGGACGGCCGCGGCCTCGGCCACGGCCTGTTGCAGATCACCGGCGGCCACGACGTCGCGCTGCGCCACCTCGACGTCTGGAGCGCGGATTGCGACGGCATCGCGCTCTCACGGATCGAGCGCTGCCGCGTCGAGTCCTGCATCGTCATCGGCGCGTCGAAGGCCGCGATCTACCTGACGGCCTGCGACGGCGCGATCGTGCAGGGGAACCACGTGCGCGAGTTCGGCGGCCACGTCACGCCGGGTGGCAGGCGCGTGGGCGTCGGCCTGCAGCTCTCGAGCTGCCGCGACGTCGTCTGCACCGACAACCTCGTGGCCTACGGCCTCGGCGTCGGAATCCTCTGCAACGCCAACCAGGGCGGCGCCGCTCCGAAAGGTCACCTGATCGCGAACAACCGCGTGCGCGGCGTGACCAACGCCGACGCGCCCGACGTCTCCGGCGGCATTCGCCTGGCGAACGGCAACGCGGACACGGACACCGGCACGCTCGTCACGGGCAACAGCATCAGCAACTGCGGCCGGAACGGGATGCACGTCGAGCACCACGACGGCTCGCTGATCTCCGGCAACCTCGTCACGCGCAGCGAGCGTGAGGGCCTCCTCATCGGCACGATCGACGGCCTGCGGCTTTCGGGCAACCACGTGACCGAGAGCGGGGCCGCGGCGGTCCACCTGTCGAGCCAGGCGCTGGACGTGGTGATGGACAGCGCTTCGGGCTCGGAACCGGCTTCGGAGCCTGAGTGAGGATCAAGCGAACTCCGTGGCGTGTGTCGGTTCCGAGCCCGAAGCCGCGCTACCAGAGGTCCGACTGGAAGACGCGTTGGGCCGCCTGCTCCTCGCTGTCCTGCGGCCAGCACTCGAGGCCGATGATGTCGGCGTAGCCGAGAGCCTTCGCCTCGCGCAGAACCCGCGGGTAGTGGATCTCGCCCGTGCCCGGCTCCTTGCGGCCCGGGTGATCGGCGAGCTGCAGGTAGCCGATCTGGTCGAGGCCGTCCTTCATGCGTCCGCAGAGGTCGCCCTCCGAGATCTGCATGTGGTAGAGGTCCCAGTTGATCTTGACCATGGGCGAGTCGACCTCGCGGCAGATGCGCACGGCGTCGGGGCTGCCGTACAGACAGTGACCCGCGTGATCGACGCGGATGTTCATCGGCTCGAGGATCAGCATGAGCTTCGCCTCCTCCGCGATCGGGGCGGCGAGCTTCAGGCCGGCGATGATGTTCTCGTGCATCTCGGCCTGGGTCAGGCCGGGCAGGTCGTTGCCGCCGACGACGGTCGCCTTGCGCGCCTTCAGGATCGCGGCCGCGCGCGTGGCTTCCTCGACCGCGGTGACGAACGCGCCGTGGTTGGCCGCGTCGTTCAGGCCGGGGACGAAGCCCCACGCGGTGAACTGCGCGATCTCGACCTTCAGCTCCTCGCAGAGCTTCGCCGTCGCCTCGAGGTCCTTGCCGCCGAGGCCCCACATCTCCACGGCGTCGAAGCCGAGGTCGGCGGACGCGCGGATGCGATCGAGCAGCGGCAAGCGCCGGAACCAGGTCTCGACGTTGACGGCGAAGCGGCTGTTCTTCGTCTTGCCCGGCTGCGCGACCCAGTCCGCGGGGCGCTCCGGCTCCTGGGTCGCGGACTCGGGGACGACGCGGTCCTGGCCGAACGCGGTGGCGGAAGCGGCGAGACCGGCGAGGAACGTGCGGCGATCGAGGGACGACATGCTGAGGATCAGAGCTGGGAGAGGTACTCGACGAGGTCGCGCATCTGGCGCGGCGTGAGGAACTGGGCGAGGCCGGCGGGCATGGCCGACAGGTCGACGCGGCGCTCGACGATCGACGCGGGGTCGAGCTCGAGCGTCTCGCCGTCGGACTGCAGGACGCGGACGACCTCGTCCGACTCCTCGACGATGCGGCCGGAGACCAGCTCGTCGTCGGCGAGCACGAGCAGCGCGCCCTCGTAGCCGGGCGCGATCGTGCGGTTCGGCAGGACGATCGACTCGACGATCTGCGCGCGCGACAGGCGCTTGCCCAGCCCCTCGAGGCTCGGGCCGACGCTCACGTCCTGGCTGTCGGCGGCGAGGTGGCAGCGCTGACAGGACAGCGCGGCGTTCTCGATGAAGATGCGCTGGCCGAGCTCGGCGTCGCCGCCGTAGTAGGTGTCGCGCCACTTGGCGGTCTCGGAGTCCTGATCGCGGCGCTTCTCGCGCAGCTGATCGACGACGAGGCGCGTGGCGTTCGACTCGCGCTTGTAGAGCGCCTCGACGAGGTCCAGGTGGAGCTCCACGGGGAGCTGCAGGGCCTGGAACTTCGCCCACTCGCCCAGCAACAAGCGCTCGGCGGCGTACTCGCTCGACGCGCTGAGCGCGCCGTAGACGGCGCGGCGCTCTGGCAGACCGCCGCTCACGAGCACCGCCTCGAACAGGGGCAGGGCCGCCGCGAAGTCGAGCCGCGGCAGCGCCTCGAGCGCGGCGGCGCGCAGGGCGGAGTCGCGGCTGTCGAGCGAGGTGCGCAGGACGGCCTCGAAGCCGGGGGCGTCGCGCTCCTCCAGACGCTGCAGCGCCAGCGCGCGCGTCGCGCCGGCCAGCGCGCTGTCGCGCGCGACGGCGGTCAGCGTGTCGTCGACGGCGCCGAACGGGTGCGCGGCGGCGAGCGCGACGTAGGCGCGCACGACGGAGTCCGGCGCGGTGAGCAGGCCGCCCTCGAGCAGGCCCTCGGCGAGCGCCGGAATCACGGTCGCGTCGCGCTCTTCGAGCGGCTCCCAGTTGCTGAGCACGTAGTCGCGCGGCGACGGCGACTCCCAGCTCGCGAGCATTCCCAGCGCGTCGGCGCGCAGCCGCTCGGGCCGCTCCGGATTCTGGGCGAAGGCGGCGAGCGCGCGGGCGCGCTCGTCGCCGCCGAGGCGCAGGTTCGCGTTCAGAACGCGCCGCAGCAGCGCGTCATCGTTCGACTGGGTCTCGATCAACTGGGTCTCGATCAGGGCGGCGAGCGCCGGATAGCCGGCCTCGATCGGGGCGTCGCTGATCGCGCGCGCGGCCTCGAGCACGACGAGGGGGTCCGCATCGGCCAGGAAGACGGCGATGGCGTCGGAGCCCTGCAGCCGCAGCGCGACGACGGCCGCGAGTCGCAGGTGCACGTCGTCCGAGGCGGAGAGTGCCACCAGCTCCTCCGCGGTGGCGCAGTTCGCGAGCCCGTAGCTCGCCGCGTGGCGCAGCACGGTGTCCTCGTCGCGCGCGTCGGCCGCTAGCGCGAGCAGCGCCTCTCGTGCGCGCAGCTCGCCGAGCCGCGCGCAGGCGATCGCGGCGAACTTGCGCACGGTCGCGTCCGCGTCACCGATCGCGCCGATGAGCTGCGAAGCCGCGGGGGCGTAGCGGTGGTCGCCGAGCACGCGCGCCGTCTGGGCGCGGATGCGCGGATTCGGATCGCGCAGGAACGGGTTCAGGAACTCGAGCAGCTCGGGCCGGCCCTCGGCCGCCATGCCGAGGCCCCAGACCGCGTGCAGCGGCGCGAGGCCGGTGCCGCCCGCCTTGAGCACCTGCTGGAGCTGCGACCAGCCCGCCTCCTCGCGCGCGACGAGCTCGAACTGCGCCATCCGGCGCACCCGCTGATCGCGGTGCGACAGCAGCTCGACGAGGCCATCGACGTCACGTTCGCCCAGCCCGCTCGCGAGGATGGCCTTCACGGCCTGCACGTTCGGCGCGGCGCGCAGCTCCGGATCGTAGGCGCGGTAGAGCCGCCCCTTGCCGGTCATGTTCCAGCCCGAAACCCAGTCGCTGAAGTAGATGGAGCCGTCGGGGCCGAAGTCGACGTCGGTGACGAGCGTGTTCCACAGGAACTGCTGCGGATCGACGAGCTCGAAGCTCGCGCCCTGCGGCTCGAGCTGGAACGCGTGCACGCCGCTGTAGCTGGCGTTGCCGCGGAAGTCGCAGAGCAGGAACGTGCCGTCGAGCGTGTCGCCGAAGCCGGTGCCCGGGTAGTAGGCGACGCCGGACGGCCCGGCGGCGATGTTCGCGATCGGCGGCAGCAGGTACGCGGCCTGACCCTCGAAGTGCGGCTCCCACAGGCGCTCCGCGTTCCACGGTCCGCGCTGGACGGGGTCGAAGATCCACTGGTAGGACGAGCGCCAGCCAGTGTCGGCGCCCTCGACGATCTGGACCCAGCGCGCCTTGTCGCCGCCGTCGGAGTTGTTGTCGCCGGTGAACAGCTCGCCGTACTCGTCGAACACGAGCTCCTGCGGATTGCGCAGGCCGGTGTGTACGACCTCGAGCCCGCTGCCGTCGAGGCGACAGCGCAGCACGGCGCCGGTGTCGGGGTGCGCGATCACGCCGTCCTCGGTCTCGACGTGGAAGCCGCGATCGCCGCAGGAGAAGTACAGCCAGCCGTCGGGGCCGATCTGCAGTCCGTGCAGGTCGTGGCCGAGCAGCGTGACACGCACGCCGTAGCCGCTGGAGAGCGCCTCGCGCTCGTCGGCGACGCCGTCGCCATCCGTGTCACGTAGCCTCCAGAGGTGCGGGATGCAGGTGTAGTAGACGTCGCCCTGATGCTCGAGGACGCCGGCCGCGATGCCAACCGAGGCGTCCTTGAAGCCGTCGGCGAAGATCGTCGAGGTGTCCACGAGGCCGTCGCCATCCGTGTCGCTGAGCAGGCGCACGCGCTCGTGCTCGGTGCCGTACTGCTCCTCGAACTCGTCGCCGGCCCAGCGTTTGAACATCGCGACGCGGTCTTCGACCGTGTCGCAGGCCATGTCCTCCTCGAGCCGCTCGACGTGTTGGCGCATATCGGTCACGCCCTTGTGTAGCCGGTAGGTCTCCGCGACGTAGAAGCGGCCGTCGTTCGACGGGAAGAAGCAGACGGGGTTCGCGAGGTGCGGCTCCGCAGCAACCAGCTCGACGACGTAGCCCTCGGGCACCTCGAAGCGGGTCATGGCGTCGGCGCCCTCGTCGGAGGCGTCGGCGACCTCGGGCGTGTACTCACCGTGCTGGACGGGCAACGTCAGGGTGAGCGCGAGGAGCAGGG
>CAYGST010000093.1:0-11966 GCA_964352415.1 uncultured Planctomycetaceae bacterium
GTGTTCAGGCCCTCGTCCATCCAGGTCCACTGGCGCTCGTCGGAGTTGACGATCATCGGGAACCAGTTGTGCCCGACCTCGTGGATGATGACGCCGATCAGGCCGTACTTCGTGCGCTCGGTGTAGGTTCCGTCCTCGTTCGGTCGCGGCCCGTTGAAGCAAATCATCGGGTACTCCATCCCGCCGACCGGGCCATTGACCGAGATGGCAACGGGGTAGGGGTACGGGAAGCAGAACTTCCCGTAGACGTCGAGCGTGTGGAGGATTGCGTGGGTCGAGTAGCGGCTCCAGAGCGGCTCGCCTTCGTTCGGGTAGTAGGACATCGCCATGACCTCCTGCTCACCGGCGCGCGTCCCTTGGGCGTCCCAGATGAACTTGCGGCTCGAGGCCCAGGCGAAGTCGCGGACGTTCTCGGCCTGGAAGATCCAGGTCTTCTGCTCGTCGGAGCCTTCTTCCTCGTTCTGCTTCGCCTCCTCGGGCGTCACGATGAACATCGGCTCGCTCGCCGTGCGTGCTGCTTCGAGCCGACGCTGCTGCGCCAGGCTCAGGACGCTGTCCGCATTCAGCAGCTCGCCGGCGGAGGCCACGATGTGGTCGGCGGGCGCGGTGATGTGCACCTCGTAGTTGCCGAACTCGAGCGTGAACTCGCCGCTCCCGAGGAACTGCTTGTGCTGCCAGCCATTGACGTCCGTGTAGGCGGCGAGGCGCGGGAACCACTGCGCGATCTCGTAGATGTCGTTCCCGTCCTTCTCGAAGTGCTCGTAGCCGCCGCGGCCGCCCAGCACCTTTTGCTCGTTGATGTTGTGTTCCCAGGCGACGGAGAAGCCGACGCGCTCACCGCTCGCGAGGGGCTGCGGCAGGTCCACGCGCATCATCGTCCCGTTGATCGTGTAGGGCAGCGGGTTCCCGTCTACGTCGATAACCGCCTTGATGTCCTGACCGCCCTGGAAGCGGCGCTCCTCGAGCGCGCGGCGCACCTCGCCGTAGGTCGTCGACTCGGGGTTCGGCGCGAGCGACGTCAGAACGCCGTGGGAGTCGGGCTGGAAGCGGTTCTGGTCGAGCTGTAGCCAGAGGTACGACAGCTCGTCGGGCGAGTTGTTGTGGTACGTGATCCGCTCGGCGCCGGTGAGCCGCCGCGCCTTCTCGTCCAGCGTGACGTCGATAACGTAGTCGACGCGCTGCTGCCAGTACTCGTGCCCCGGAGCGCCGGAGGCCGTCCGGTAGTCGTTCGGCGTCGGGAGGATCTCCTCCAGCTGGCGAAAGCGATCGACGCGCTCGCGCTCGACGCCGAAGGCGGTGCCGATGGCGAGCAGGACGAGGAAGCTGGAGCGGAGGGCGAAGGTACGGTTCATGGATGGGATCGGTGCAGGTCTCGGCGGGATCGACGATCGGACAGTCTAGCCCGGAGGTCGCGGTGAGGCGCGGCGGCAGGGCGCGATCCCGCGTGGCGGACGCTTTACCCCAACCCAACCGACGCTACGCTCCGGTTTCAGCCGCAGCAACACGAAGGAGCGCCCCGTGAGAGACGAGAGCTACACGACCGAGGTCCGCGATCAGTACGAGCAGTATCCCTTCCCCTACCGGCGTCCCGAGGACGAACGCGAGAGGCTGATCGTCTCGGAGGTCGATCACCTCTCGAAGATCGACCACCACTGCTTCGGCGGTCGGCGCGACTTCACGCAGCCCCTGCGCATCCTGATCGCGGGCGGCGGCACGGGCGACGCGCTGATCTTCCTCGCCGAGCAGCTGCGGGGATGTCCCTGCGAGTTCGTGTTCCTGGACATGAGCGCGCGGAGCCTGGAGACCGCGCGCGCGCGCTGCGCCGTGCGAGGCATCGAACGCGTGCAGTGGGTCCACGGCTCGCTCATCGAGCTCGACGCGCTCGGCCTCGGCGAGTTCGACTACATCAACTGCATCGGCGTTCTGCATCACCTGCCGGAGCCGCGCGCGGGGCTCGAGCAGCTCACGCGCAGCCTCGCCGTCGAAGGCGGGATGGGCCTGATGCTGTACGGCAAGTACGGCCGCAAGAACGCGTACCTGGTCCAGGAGCTGCTCGGCTTGATGCAGGCCAAGGACGAACCCCTTGCGCAGCGCGTCGAGGTGGCGCGGGCCGCCCTACTCGACCTCGGCGAGACCCGGAGGGTCCACATCGAAGGCGCCGCCCGCGAGCTGCTGCGTTCCTCCGAAGCCGACGCCTACCTCGTCGACACCTACCTGCACGGCATCGACCAGGCCTACACCGTCTCCGACCTGCACGAACTCCTCGCCAGCTGCGGACTGTCCGTCGCCGGCTTCACGAACTTCTTCGATGCCCAGGGCGCGAACTGCGCCCTCGAGTACGACCCCGGGCTCTACTTCCAGGAGCCGCAGCTCGTCGAGCGCGTCACGTCGCTCGCCCCCGCCGCTCGCGGACACGTCGCCGAGCTGCTCAACGGATCGATCTCGATGCACGCCTTCTACGTGTCACGACGCGTGGGTGCGGCGGCGGTCGTGGTCGACCCCGAGCACGCCGCTTACCCGACGACGACGTACGCGCAGCGCGCGCTCGAGGCGCTGGTTGCCGAGGCGCCCGCCCGCGTCCAACTGCGCCTCGCCGGCGGCGTCCAGCGCGAGCTCCCGCTCACCCCCGTCGCCCACCGCGTGCTCGCCGCGATCGACGGCCGCACGCCGCTCGGCCAGCTGGTGCGTGACCTCTGCGGGGAAGGCCCCAACGCCGAAGGCGCAGGCCGCGAGCGGGTCGAACGCGAGGTCTATGGCCTGCTCGACCTGTTGACGCGCCTCGGCCTCGTGTCCCTGCGCCTGGCGAGCCTCACGCCGCTTCCGCCCGGCTCGAGCGAGCGCCCCTGGACCGGCGCGATCGACCTGCGTCCGTTCGCAGCGCTCACGACCAACGGCTGACGGCGAGGCCCCGGGACCCGTTCAACTGCGAACGGCTACGTGACGAGGATCGCGCGGCGGCCGCCGGCCGCCGCGCGCGAAGGAACCTACTGCCCGAACACGAGTCGCAGTCCGCGTGAGAACGCGAAGCCACCCGCCGCGGCTGGATCCCGGACCAGTGTCTGGAACAACACGTTGCGACCGATCAGAGCCGGGTTCGACGGCACGTGGTACGTCCGGTTCCAGCCCTGCGGCGGGAGCGTGAACGTGCGCTGGCCCGTCGCCTGAACCAGCAGCCGACCACCGAACGGAGTCGGCTGGTAGTCCGGCTGATCGCCCGAGAGGAGGATCGTCAGCGCGCTCGTTGGCGACGTGTTGCCGAGGCGGAACAGGACGCCTGTCCCGAGACTCGGCACGCCCGCGAGGAAGAGCTCAGGAACGGCCCCGTTCGTCCCGGGGTGGCCTTCGCCGTAGTTCTCCCAGTTCGCGGTCACGGTGAGCTGGGCCGTACCGAGGTTGGAGTCGTTCCAGCCGTCCGAGGCCGCGAACGTGAACGCGTCACTGCCAGCGAAGCCGGTCTCCGGGTAGTACGTCGCCTGGTTGCCGACGAGGCCGACCGTGCCGTGCACCGCCTGGCTGACGATCCGCAGCGTCGTCGTCTGCCCGGAGTTCGGGTCCGAGACCTGCAGCGCGACGGCGACCGGCACGCCGGCCGGCGTCGAGGCCTGGGCGTCGTTCACGTGCGGAGGCGTGTTCCCCGTGTCGTCGCCGCTGTTCGGACCGCTGTGGCAGGTGTAGCAGCCGATCTCGGAGCCGCGCCAGAACTCGAAGAGGTCGTCGTCCGCGTCGAAGCTGCGATCGCCCTGGGCACGCGAGAGCACGCTGCCCCGGTAGTTCGCGCCGTGGCACGACGCGCACTGGGCCGCGCCCTGGTGCTCGACGATGTCGTGGTGATCGTCGATCCACTGGGCGCCGATCGGGTGCATGCCGTGCGGGCCGCCGCTGACGGTGTTCGGCATCCCGGAGTGGCACGCCGTGCAATCGACGAGGGTGCCGACGTGGCCCTGAAGGGCGAGGCTCTGCTCGTTGTCGTTCGCGTGCGCGGACGGGAAGATCGCGTGGGTCGAGCCGTGGCACGCGGAGCACTGCAGGCCGCCGTGCCCCTCGGAGAAGCGATAGAGGTCGAGACCGGCCGCGGGCGTGTCCGGGTTCGTCGCGAACAGGTTGCTGACCGCGACGCGCTCCGAGCCGTCGGGCTCGAACACCGACTCGTAGCGGACCTGACCGTTGTTCTGGGTCGCGCTGCCCGTGTGGCAGCTCTGGCAGGCGGGCTCCTCGAACCAGCCCTCGCGCGCCGTGCTTCCAACCTCGGCCATGCCGCCGTGACAGCTTTGGCACTGCATCGACAGGAGTCCGTCGCTCGCGACCGCCGCCCCCATCGCCCCGCGCAAACAGCGCGTCTCGGAGCCGGGGTGGCAGGTGTAGCAGGACGAACGGTTCTCCGAGTTGCCGAGCAACATGCCGGTAAAAGGGTCGAGCGCATCGTCGTGCCCCGCGTGCACGGCCGTCGTCAGCGGCGTGATCGTCCCGAAGCCCGTGCCGTGCAGAGCGTTCGAGCGGTGACAGGTCGCGCACAGGATCGCGCGGCCGTCGATCGCCACCGTGTCGAACAGGCCATTCGGGTTGTACGCGTAGTTCGCAAGCGCGGCAGTGTACTCGGGCTCACCGGCATGACGCTCGTCGTGCAGACGCAGGATGTTCAGGCGGAAGTCGCGCTCGAAGTTGCTGTTCGCGACCCAGCCTCCGGTCGGTTGAGCCTGGGGCCCGGCGCCCGACGCGTGACAGGCACGGCAGTCCATCTCGTCCGAGACGGGCAGCACGACGTCGGTCGTCGCGCGCGAGACGCCGTTCGGGTCGCGCACCTCGAGCCGCACCATCGGGTAGTAGTTCTTCACGCCGGCGTCGTCGTAGGGCGTGATCGGAATGCCTTCGGCCGTGAACCAGCCGCGCACCTGATCGAAGTGCAGGGTGCCCTCGAGGTTGAACTCGCCGGGCATGTCGTTCCCGGCGAGTCCCGCGTCGACCGGGAGATTGACGCCGAAGAGGTCGCGCACGTGGTCCCAGAAATTCGTCTTGCCGTCCGAGCTCAGGTTGATCGAGCCCGAGGGATCGGCCACGCCGCGGTAGGTCACCGTCGTGCCGTCGGGGAGGTCGACGAGGTCTCCGTTCGCATCGACGACCTGCGCGACGACCGTGTTGAACGGCGGCAGGATGCTGAACACCTCGTAGTCGGAGTCCATGCAGTGCATCCCGAGGTCGTTCCACCCGACCAGGGTCCAGTCGCCGGTGGGCCCACCGACGGGGCCGGCGAGCATGTGGCGGGCGGCGGCGGCCGTGACCAGGAGGACGAGGCCGGTGGACAGGAGGCGGTGGCGCAGACGCATGGGAGACTCCGGTCGGAGGTCGTGGGTTCGGAACGACCTCTCAACGACATCCACGCTAACCAGAACTCAATATCCGGTGATCGCTTTCGGCAATGAGCGTCCGAAAAGCGAACGGCGACTGAGACTCGCCCTCGGACAACCCTCGCCGGGACGCCTAGGCGAGCTCCTCGACGCGCGCCAGGGCCTCGCCCAGCTGCACACCGAGCGCTTCGGGCACGCGCGCCCGCAGCGCGGCGACCACGCGGCGATCCATCGCCAGCGTCTTGTCCCGTCCACCGGTGAAGTGCACCCAGACCTCGTCCGCGGTCGCGGCCGCGGCGAGCTGCTCGCCGAGGCTCTGGAGGTTGTGAAGCTTGTCCGCCGCCTTCACCAGCACGCTCTCGTCGCACATGCGCGGCACGTGATCGATCGCCCACTGCTTGCGCTCGTCCCATGACAGCGACTTGTCCTCGGTCAGGTGATCGACCACCTCGGCGACCTCAGCGCCGAACTCCGCGCGCACGCGCGTGATCGTCCAGCCCTCGCAGTCCTCGACGACGTCGTGCAGGAGCGCTCCCTGGATCACGACCTCCGACACGCCGACGCGCGCGAGGATCAGCGCCATGTGAACCGGATGCACGGCGTAGTGAATGCCATCACCGCCCTTACGGAACTGACCCCAGTGCGACTCGATGCAGACCTGGAGTGCGCGCTCGACGCTCGAGGAGTACGACAAGCCGGCTAGATCTGGACGCCGAGCGGCTTGATGAAGGCGAAGGCGAAGACCATCGACGCGACGACGAACCACGTCATCACGCCCAGCGGCCCGCTCATCGGCAACCAGCCGAGATCGCTCTCCGGGTAGGCGAACTTCACGTGCTCGATCGCGCCCGCCGACGGGGACATGTCCTCCACCGGCCAGAGGAACGCCGACATCGCGTCGCCCACGCGCTCCGGTTGCAGCCAGCGGACCGGCTGACCGGCGACCACGCGCTTGGTGTAGGGCTCGCCGCCGCCGACCCGCAGCAACACGTCGTATTCGCCCGGGGCGGTCGCGACGAACTCCTGGAAGGCCACGCCATCGGAGCCGTTGCGAACAAGCGGCGTCGTGGGCGTCAGCCCCGCCGGCCACTCGATCGAGAGCTTGGTCGCCTCACCACGCTGGTCCTCGGCGAACGCGACGCTCAGCATCGTGCCGCGACCGGACATCGCCCCCTGCGCCTCCTCGACGCTCACGACGGGCAGCGGATCGAAGCCGTAGCGCACGACGGTCTGCGCGACGACGACCACGAACAGCGGCGCGAGCGGGAGGAACGGCCCGAAGTTCAGCGACACGTACTGCAGGTTGCGCATCAGCACCTTGCAGATCGACTTGCCCACGATCACGAGGTCGTCCTGATAGAGACGGATCGCGATCATGTGCGCCTTGATCTTGTTCTTCGCGTTCTTGATGCCCTTCTGGCTACTGATGTGCTTGAACACGACCAGCGCAACGACGCCGAAGATGCCGCTGAGGATCAGGAGCGACATCTCGTTCCCCATCAGCTCGAGCGGAGCGAGGAGGAGGTCGAAGAGCTTGGTGAAGAAGCCGTTGAGGGCGTTCATGCGCGGAGGAGGATCTTGGGCGCCGTGATGGAGATGGAGTCGCGCTAGCTGATGTAGCCGAGGCCGCGCAGCTTCTCGGTGATGTCGTCGTCGGAGTCGGCGTCCTCGAAGTGCGCCA
Organism: uncultured Planctomycetaceae bacterium; assembly: GCA_964352415.1. Classification (GTDB taxonomy): domain Bacteria; phylum Planctomycetota; class UBA1135; order UBA1135; genus JABACD01. The sequence goes on from CAYGST010000093.1 coordinate 7,024, forward strand.
GCTCACGTTCGATGATGTGCGTGATGAACTCCTCGTGCGAAGCGTAGCCCGCGACCTCGGAGACTTTCTTCACGCGGTCGATGAGGTCCTTGTCGAGCTTGATCTTGTTGCCGCCACCAAACATGGGTCTGTTCCTGTCGTTGTGAGCCTGCCGGCTCGGGTCTTGAATGAGCCTGCCGGCTCGGTCGGAATGAGAGTGTGAGTTACTCGAGCACGGGGTGGCCGTCCTGGCCTGCACCCGGCGCGATGCCGTACTGCTTGAGGAGCTCGATGGTCAGGTCCTCGAGCGCGTGCGCGCCCGCGCGGACCTTGCCGTTCGTCAGCAGGATGCCTGCGACGACCTCGGCGGCCATCAGGTGATTGCCGTTGAACGTGCCGCCGTTGTTGTCAGCGAGCACCTCGTGCGGGATGCGACCCGTGGACGAGGCGTCCGAGTTGCCGTAACCGGCGTTGTAGCCGACCTGCATGTCGGGGGCCTCGGCGAGGCGCTCGCCGCGGTAGACGTCCTTGGCGAGGTCCGCGGTGAGGACGACCTGCGTGCCGTCCTCGTCGCGCAGGGCCTCGAGCTTGGCCTTGATCTCGGCCAGGAGCGCGTCCGCCTCCGCGCCCGCGGCGACGACGCCGCTCTCGTCGAGACCCTCCGTCTTCGGGTCATCCATCTCGCGGCCCTTCAGGTTCAGGTAGAGACCGTTGAAGCCGACGCCGTAGGCGCGCGTCTTGGTCCAGTCGACCGGGCTCTCGTAGCCGGCGTGGGCTCCGATGAGCACCTGCTTGTACTCGGGGTCGCTCTTCGCCCGCTCGGGCTCGAAGCCCTCACGCAGGACGAGGTAGCCCTCCTCGTAGAGCCAGCGGTTGAGGCTGAACTTGCGACGCCAGGGCGCGAAGCCGTGGTCGCTCATGACCATGATCGTCGTGTCCTCCCCCACGCGCTCGCGCAGCTGGCCGACGACCGGGTCCATCATCAGGTAGAGGTCGTAGATGACCTCCTTCCAGGTGCTGCCCTCGCGGCCGGACCACTTGGAGGAGTCCTCTTTCGCGAGCGCCTCGATCTGCTTGTGCTGCGGGTGCGCGTCGTCGTGGAAGCGCCACATCATGTGGCAGTTCAGGTCGACGGTGGAGAAGTAGAAGAAGAACAGCCCGCCCGGCTTCTCGAGGTAGCGGTCGATGGCGTAGTCCATCATGCGGACGCGCTGCTCGTAGACGAGCTTGGTCTGCGTCATGAACTCGACGTCGTCGAGCGCCTCGTCCTTCAGGGCGTTGACCTCCTCGGCCATGCCCTGGGTGTAGTAGTAGCCGATCGCATCCACGAGGTCGGCGCTGGCCGAGGACGGCTCGGCGACCGGCATCACCGGCGCCACCGGGTCGATGTTCACCGGCGAGACGTACAGCTCGAACTCCGGCGTCAGCGAGCGCAGGTAGAAGCGGACGACGCCGCTCATGTTCATCATGCCCGCGGGCAGCAGCTCGAAGTTCAGCGTGATGAAGTCGCTCCACTCACCGGGCTCGAGCACGACGACCTCGTCGCCGGCCGTGATCGCCGCGGCGTTCGACTCCTCGTCGATGTAGATCTTCAGCTCGGCCTTCGCGGGCGGATCGCCCTGCTTGAACGCGTTCGGGGGCCCCGTCAGCGTGGCGCGCACGAGGCCGTTGCGGTTGCTCACCTGGACGTACTTGCCGCCGCTCTTGACGGTGTCGACCGGCGGATCCGTGGTCAGGATCGTGTAGCTGCCGTAGGCCGAGTCGAGCGCCGGCGTCATCATCCCGGGGAACGAGAGGCCCTCGGCGGGCTCGACCGGGAAGTTGGCGGGCATGCGCCAGATGTCGGCGGGGATGCCCTGCTTCGCCAGCGTGACCCAGAAGGACTCGCCCGAGCGGTTCGTGTCGCTCTCGCCGCCGAGCGGGAACTTCCAATCGCCCCACAGGTCGAACTGCGAGGCCTCCTCCATCGTGACGTTGCCGGGCACGAGCGCGCGCGTCGTCGGGTCGCGGTGGATGAAGTCGTAGATCCCGTGGCCGCCGGGATTGCGTCCCGTGATGAAGTTCGACCACGCCACGGGGCTCTGCGGCGGGATCGACGTCCCGAGCGAGTGCAGACCGCCCTCGGCCACGAGCTTCTGGAAGTTCTTGGTGCGCTCGGGGTAGCGGCGGATGACCTCCTCGAGCAGGTCGGGGTCGAGGCCGTCGATGCCGAGCACGACGACGCGCTTGTGCACGGTGTCGGGCGCCGGCGGCGGCGCCGGAACCGAAGCCAGCGGCAACGTGGGCGTCTCTGCGCGATCGGGCAGCGCGCTCGCAACGACGCCGGCGGTCAGGACCAAGCCTGCGATCGGGAACAGGGCGTTCATCAGCTGGCCTCCTTGGCTTCGGCGGCAGCGGGCTCCGGCTCGCCCTTGCGAGCGGGTTTCCCCTTGGGCTTCGCGCCCGGGACGAAGAGCGGCTTGCCCTGCATGTACGGGGGAATGTCGACGCCAAAGAGATCGAGCATCGTCGGCGCCATGTCGACCAGCTCGGGGTCCTCGGCCTCGATCTTGCGGTTGCACCAGAAGACGCCGGGCACGAGGCGCGGGTCGACGCAGTGGTCACCCGACCACGACTTGGTGTTGTCGGTGAAGATCACCTCGGAGACGGAGCCCGTCGCGCAGTCCCACGAGTGGCGGAAGCCCTTGTGGTAGCCGATCAGGAGATCGGGCGCGGCGTCCGCGTACGGACCGCTGTGCATCTGGCGCGTGATGAAGGCCTCCTTCACGACGGCCTGCCCGTCGAGCGGGTCGGTGAGCTTCTCGAGCTTCTGCTTGATCTCCATCGCGAGCTTCGGGAGCTCCTCCTTGGAGACGATGCCCTTGGCCTCGCGCCCTTCGCGGTTGAAGAAGATGCCGGTCAGTCCGAGCGTGAACGCCTTCGTCTTCTCCCAGTCGACCGCCTGGAAGTAGTCCGGCGACGTCTCGGCACCGTCCTTGAGCACGAGGTAGCCCTCGTCGCGCAGCCACGAGTTCAGGTTGACGCCACGGCGGAAGTTCGTGAAGCCGTGGTCGGAGATCACCATCAGGATGGTGTCGGGATCGTCGCCGAGCTTCTCCTGCACCTCGGCGAGGAAGCCGTCCATCTTCTCGTAGAGCTCCGGGATGACGTCCTTGTAGGTCTCGGTGTCCTTGCCGCGGTTGGCCGGGTGGTCCGGCTCGAGGTAGCGATAGAACATGTGGCTGATGCGGTCGGTCGTGTCGAACACCACCGTCGCGAAGCCCTTCTTCGTCTTCTCGAGGACGTCCCAGAGCATCTGCTTGCGCTCCTCGTAGATGAGCCAGGCCTGCTTGAGGAAGGCCTCCTCGTCCACGACGCGCTCGTTGAGCGCCCAGGTGTCCTCGGCGAGCCCGAGCGTCGCGTACGGCCCGTACAGCTTCGCCAGGTAGATCGAGTAGACGAACGGGTGGGAGATCGGCATCGCCGGCGAGTCCGGGTCGATGTTGATCGGCGTCGCGTAGATGCCGATGTCGTCGCCTTCCCAGCGGTGCAGGTAGAGGCGCACGATGCCGCCGACGCCCTTGAACGGCACCTGCATCCACGGCGTGTACTCGCGGTAGCCAACCGTGTGGCTCTCGCCGTCGATCGTGAAGGTGACCTTGCGCTTGGCCTCGTCGAACTCCGCCGTGAAGTCGCACTTCATGCGGTGTCCGTCGGCGCCGGGCGGACCGGTCAGCTTGGACTCGATCTTGTTCCCGCGCAGGTTGACCTGGTACTGCTGGCCGCCGAACTGGATGCCCTCCTCGCTGCGCTTCGTCGCGTAGAACGAGAACGAACCCTGCGTGCCCTGAATGTCCGGCACGCACATGCCGGAGAGCAGCGTGCCGTTCTTGAACTTCTGCGGCGGGAAGGTGATCGGGACGCGGATGATCGACGACCACACGTTGTTCGCGCCGAGCAGCTTCCAGAACGGCTGGCTCTTCTGCAGGAAGCGGTAGAACGGCTTCGAGCCGAAGGGGATCTTCGCGAACCCGAGGTTGATGTCACGCGGCGTCGTACCGACCTCGCTCGACGAGAGCACCGGCAGGTAGTTGCACGGGTCGCGTGTGAGGAAGTCGTAGATGTTGTGGCGCGAGGCGTCGACGCCGGTCGCGTAGCTCGACCACGCAACGGGCGAGATCGAGGGGCACGCCGTGGCGAGCGGAGAGAAGTGGCCCTCCTCGGCCAGCTTCTTGAAGTTGGGCATGCGGCCCTCGTCCATGTACTTCTTCGCCAGGCCCGGGTCGAAGCCGTCGAGACCGACGACGATGACGCGCTTGACCTTCGCCTTGCCGCCGCGCCCCATGCTGGTGAACACGCGGATGACGGCCTTGATGGGCCAGATCAGGATGATCCCGAGCGCCAGGAAGAACGTCCCGACCAGCACGAGCAGCGAGCCCGCGGCGGCGATGCCAGCGCCAGGGCCGATGTAGGCCAGCGCGGGCTGAGACAGCCCCACCGCGACGAGGGCGGCGAGGAGGAGGCGTCGGAGGACGGAGGGTCGAGTCAGCATGGGGGGAACTGGGGGGCGAGGCGAGCGCTGCGTCACGCCTCAAGTCGCTGTCAGGGCGCGAGTTGAATCACCGCGGCCGGGTCCATCGTATCGGCCTTCGCGGGGGCTGGCTGGAGGGTCAGGAGCCCGCTTCGGCGCTCTGCGGCCACAGAGTATAGGGCGGTGCGGCGCCCTTGGCGGGGGTCCGATCCAGGGAGAGACGTTCGATGGGACGGCCCGCGGCGGCCGAGACCTTACGCGACCCGTCGGGGCGGGTTGGGCCGGAGCCCCTAGACTCGGGACTTCCGGGGCCCGCGGGCCTCCCAGCTCTCGGACTCCAAAGCAGCATGAAACTCCGGTCCAGGCTCTTCAGCGTCCTCCTCGCCCCCCTGCTCGCGGCCCTGCTCCCCGCCGCCGCGCGGGCCCAGTGCGAGGGTCCCGCGCTCCTCGCCCC
>CAYGST010000094.1:0-11962 GCA_964352415.1 uncultured Planctomycetaceae bacterium
CGGCGGCGCCGTGCTGTTCGCGCTCGCCGGGCTCCTGTTCTTCAAGCACGCCCTCGAACAGGGCTGGCTCGGCCCCCCCGCGCGGGTCGCCATCGGCAGCGCGGTCGGGCTGCTCGCCATCGTCGTCGGCGAGGTGCTGCGGCGCCGGGACTACCGCTTCGCGCCCGCCGGCACGGCGGGCGCCGGCATCGTCATCCTGTTCGCGACGACCTGGGCGTCGTACGCGCGCTATGGATTCCTGCCGTCCTACGCGGCGCTCGCGCTGATGGCCGTCATCACCGCGGCCTGCGCTGGCCTCTCGATCCGGCACCGCTCCCAGGGCGTCGCCGTGCTGGGACTCGTCGGCGGCTTCGCGACTCCGATCCTGCTGTCGATGTACGCGCAGTCGCCCGCGAGCCTGTTTGGATACCTGCTGCTGCTCGACCTCGGCCTGCTCGCGCTCGGATCCCGGCAGCGCTGGAGCCTGCTCGGCACCCTCGGCGCGCTCGGGACCGTCGCGGTCCAGGGCGTCTGGGTGCTCGGCGCGCTGCAGCCCGAGGACACGCCATTCGCCCTGTTCAGCCTGGGGGCTCTCGCGCTCGTGCTCGGCCTTGGCGCCGGCTCCGCGCGCGAGTCGCACCGCTGGCGCTGGCTCGTCACGCAGGCGAGCTCCCTCCTCTTGCCGTTCGGCTTCGCGATCTACTTCGCGTCGAAGGTCCACCTCGGAGTGGAGCTGTGGATGCTCACTGCTCTCGCCGCGGTCCTGACCGCGGGCGCGGGCTGGACCTGCAGACGCGAGGAGGACGACTGGTTGCTGCGCGGCATGGCGACCGCCGGCGTCGCGCTGCTGATGACGTGGGTCGCGCAGCGAGGCCTGCGGAACGTCCCCGAGCTGGAGTTCGCGCTCTCGGCGCTCGGGCTGGCCGCCGTGCACCTCGTCATCGGGTGGCTGCGACGCCGCTTCGTGGCCCCGGACACCAACGCGCCGTCCCCGTTCGCGATCTACGGGCTCGGCACGCTGCTGCTCTGCGTGGCGATCGCTGCGCAGCTGCCCGCAACCGCCGAGCTCGCCGGGACCCCGCTGGTCTGGATCCTGCTCTGCGGCGGTCTTCTGACGGCGCTCACGCTCGAAAGCCGCGAGTCGGGGAGGCTCGCGCTCGGGCTGCGCGTCGCGACCGCGGTGGTCGCGGGGCTCGCCATCGGCACGCGTGAGCTGCCGGCGATGGTGGAGAGCGCTGATGAGAACCAGGTGTTCGGGCTCGTCGGAGCGGGCTGGCGAGTCCTGCTCGCGCTGGCGTTCGCGGGGTTCACCGCGTGGCGATTGCGGCGGAACCCGCTGCGCCGCGCCGAGGCGCACGCCGCTGGAGCCTTCGCGGTGACGCTGCTCCTGACACTGCCCACGACGCGCGCGGTGGTCCTCGGCGACCCAAGAGTCGCGCTGTCCGCGATCGCTGCCCTGGCGCTCCTCACCGCGTTGCCCGCCGCGGCGCTCGGCCGCGGCCTGTGGCAGGCGATCGCCTGCGTCGCGTTCGCGTTCACGAGCGCGCACTACTTCGACGTGCACTCCTGGAAGCCGGGCGAGGAGACCTGGCGCGCGCTGACGCTGGTCGGTGCAGGAGCCCTCGGTGCGTGGCCGTTCGCAGCTCGCGCGCGGCTCGCGGACAGTCGCGTGACCTGGCTCGCCTCGAGCCTCTTGCTCCCGGTGATCCTGTTCGCATTCGACGCGTTCCACGGGGTCGACGAGCTCCAGAACAGCGGCCTGCTGGCGGTGCTGTCCGCGGCGCTCCTCGGACTCGCCACGACGACGTTGCAGAGCGGCACGCTCGCAGCGCGCACGGCGCGGCCGGCGTTCGCGATCGCGACGCTCGGATTCCTGGGCGCGACCGTCGCGCGCCACTTCGACCACGAGGTCGGCCTCGTGACCGTCGCGCTGCTCGGGCTGGGTTCGGTCGGAGCCGGTGTGTACTACCGGACCGCGGTCGCCGAGACGCTCGGGAGCGCACTCACGCTGCTCGCGACCTTCGCGCTGATCGTGGGGGTCGCGCGGCCGAACGTCTACCCCGCCGAGGGACCGCTCGTCTGGAACTGGACCAGCTACATGAGCGGAACGATCGCGCTCTGTGCGGTCGGCGCGACAGCGCTCGTTCGCCGCGCGGCGCGGCTCGAGGGCATGGGAGTGAACCCGCTGCGTCCGGGGTTGTCCGTAATGCTCGGGATCGCGAGCCTGGTCGGCGTGTTCGTGTGGCTCAACCTGCAGGTGCTGCTGCCCTTCGAGACGAAGGACTTCATCGACCTCGACCTGCAGCCGCTGCAGCGCCGCGACCTCGCGATGTCCGTCTCGTGGATCGCCTACGCCCTGGTGCTCCTCGCGCTCGGCATGGCGCGGCACTTCGCCGGGCTGCGACAGGCCAGCCTCGTCGTGCTCCTGATCACGCTGACCAAGGTCTTCCTGCGCGACCTCGGCGAACTGACGGGTCTCTACCAGGTCGGTTCGGTCGCCGGACTCGCGCTCTCGCTGCTGCTGGTCTCCCTGCTCTACCAGCGGTTCGTGTTTCCGCGCAAGCGGGGCACGGACGCGGCCGAAGCGGACGAGGTCAGCGAGGAGGAATCACCGCCGCGCCCGGAGTGATCGGGACGGGCGCCTCGCCTTCGATGACGTGGTAGTGCCCGGGGCCGATCGCCTCGAGGCGCTGCTCCGTTCCGCTCGGCCAGAGGACGCGGACGTCCGCGTCCGCTTCCCCGCCGAGGCCGATGTGAACGCGCGGATCGTTGAAGCTCGCGTAGCTCGAGGCGCCACGGACCTCGCGCAGGAACGCCCTGTCGCCGACCTGCGCCTCGACGCGGGCGCCGATCGCGCTGCGATTCGACTGCGTCCCCTCGAGCCAGAGGATCACCGATGTCGACCCGGGGACTTCGCTTCGATTCATCAGGACCCGACCGACGCCGTCGTTGTTCGAGACGACGATGTCGAGCAGGCCGTCGCCGTCGAGGTCGCCGGTCGCGGCGCCGCGCGTCACCTCGACCAGACGCAGCGCGGCACCGGCCCGTCCGGAGATGTCCTCGTAGCGCCCCGAAGCCTCGAGGAGCATGAGCGAGTTCGCCTGGGCGAACGTGACCTGCTCGCTCACCGAGTCGATCCCGTCGTCGATGTGCCCGTTCGCGATGAACAGGTCCTCGTCCCCGTCGTTGTCCGCGTCGAAGAAGTCGATGCCCCAGCTGAGTCGGTTCTGCGCCGAGGCCCCGACACCCAGCGGATAGGAACGATCCCGGAAGACGCCGAGCGGCTTCTGCAGGTAGAGGTTCGAGGTCTCGTCCTGGAAGTTCGTGCACGAGATGTCCACGAGCCCGTTGCCGTCGACGTCGGAGAAGTCCGACCCCATGCCCGCTGCAGCGCGGCCCGACTCGTCGTAGGCGACGCCCGCGGTGCGGCCTCGCTCCTCGAAGACGCCGCCGCCGTCGTTGTAGAAGAGGAGGTTGCGCGTGATGTCGTTAGCGACGAAGGCATCGACGTCGCCGTCCCAGTCGACGTCGCCGAGGGCGAGGGCGAGTCCCTTGCCGGGATGCGCGCGCACGCCAGCCGCCCCTCCGACCTCCACGAATGTCCCATCACCCTCGTTCCGCCAGATCGAGTCGGGCTCGGCCTCGTACAGCCCTGGCGAGCAGTAGATGTGGCGTCCGTTGTGCCAGCAGCGCAGCGCGAGCTGGAGCTCGTAGTCGACGTAGTGCACGACGTAGAGATCGAGATCTCCGTCTCGGTCGAAGTCGGCGAAGCCCGCGCTGGTCGACCAGGCGCGCTCGGCCTGCAGTCCGGATCCCGCGGTGACGTCCTCGAACCCCGAACCTGTGTTGCGGAACAGCCGGACGCCGCCGCCGAAGCTCGTCGCCAGCAGGTCGGGCCACCCGTCGGAGTCGTAGTCGCCAACCGCCACGCCCATGCCGTAGCCGGCCCCGGAGACGCCCCACTCCTTGGAGGCATCTCTGAATTGCCCCGCGCCGTCGTTGAGGAACAGCCGATCGAGGTCTGCCTCGGGGCGCTCCGCGCTCTGCACGTCCCCGCCCCCGACGAAGTAGAGATCGGGCGCGCCGTTGCGGTCGAAGTCCGCGATCGCGAGGCCCGCGCCAAGCACCTCGGGCATGTACTTCTCCGCCGTGCGACCTGCCGCGTGCCGAAAGTCGACGCCGCGCGAGAGCGCCTCCTCGGTGAACTGCACGTGCGAGTCCGCCGCGGCCCTGGTCCCCGGCACTTCGCCGGAGCTCGATTGCGGCTCGGCGCCGCAGCCCAGCAGCAAGCTCCCGGCGAGAAGGACCGTGCTCGACCGCCAGCTCAATCCCTCGCCCCCGTGGCCGCCGCTGCGCGCGCCTCCTGGAGAACAGCGGGCAGCTCGGCTTCACGCCCTGCTCTGCGGTAGAGCCCGTCAAGGAACCCGTAGAGCTGCTCGCGCAGCCCCTCGTCCGCCTCCGGGAGGAGCCGGACGATCCGCTCGCGACACCCATCGACGTCACCGGCTTGCAGGGCGCGATTGATCTCGAACACCTGCGCGGCGACCCGCATCTGACCGGTCTCGTTCCGGGAGAGCTCACGCTGGAGTTCGTGGACTCGGTTCGAGTGGAACTCCGCCAGGTCGACCTCGCCGGCTCCTGCGAGGACGCGGCTCATTGCGTTGTGCAAGACGATCGAGTCCGAGTCGAGCAGCAGACCCTCGTCGAGGAGAGCGCGCGCCGATGCCGTGTCGCCCTCGTCGAAGTGGATCATCGCCCGGAAGCTGAGGTCGACGATTCGACGCTCGGAGAGGATCCCGCCCCAGACTCGATCGTAGTGACGCGCCGCGGCCGCGTTCTCACCGTAGTAGTACAGCACCCGCCCCGCCAAGGCGTTGGCCTCGACGTCCTGCGGTGCACGCTCGGCGAGCGGGAGGATCGCCTCGCGCGCCGCGCCGTAGTTGGCCTGGCGGATGTAAGTCCGCGCAACGAGCTTGCGGTCCATGTCATCGAGCTCGCGCTTCGACTCGAAGAACGTCGCCATGCCGTCCCAATCCTCGAGCGCTGGCAGGAGCGCCAACACCGCCTCCTGGACGAAGGGCTCGTCGGCGTAGCGATTCGCCACCTCCTTGAAGCGCTGCACCTCGTCACTGCTCGGCCGCGTGCGCGACGAGAGCGACTCGCGCACGCTTCGTAGGACGCGTACCGCGTCGGCATCCTTCTCGAAGTCGAGAACCACTGGCGTCGGCGCGGTGGAAGCTCCCTCACCACCGCACGAAGCGAGGAGCACGAACGCGCCCGCGAACGCAGCGCGCACCATCGCGTGGAGCCCAACCATGCGACTCATCGAGGCATTGCCAGATCCTGCCGAGTCCAGCGATCGGCGAGAACCTCGACCTCCACGGCAGCCTCCTCGTTCCCGTCGATGTGGAGGCTGTACATCCCCGGCGGAAGCCGTACGAACGAGAACTCGCCTTCGCGCACCGACTTTCCCGGAATCAGCTCTCCTTCGCGGTCCGTCGGCTGGAGCACGACGAGCACTCCCGTCATTGGTGCACCTGTGGCATCCAGGACCTTCCCCGTGAGGTTCCCCACCGGAGGCTTCGGCGCCGGCGGCTTGGGCTTGGTCCAGCTCTCGAGGTGGACGTCCCGCTGGTCCTCCGTGCCTCCAGCCAGGACGACCTCCTCGCCTCCGCCCTCCGGCCAGAGCGAGAGCATGCCCCCCGGAGGCTGCGGCGGCTTGCCGCTGAGCAAGTAGGTCCCCGGCACGACGTTCTCGAAGCCGAACGTCCCGTTCAGACCGCTCTTGCCACGACGCACCGGGACGCCGCCGGTCTGGCCCTTGGGGGCGAGGAAGACCATGCCGCCGGTGACGGTGGAGGACTCCGCATCGAACAGCACACCGAACAGCGCCGCCCCAGGTCGCAGCACCACCTCGCCGACGTCCACGACGTCGCCCTCGGCGACCTGAAGTCCCGGCAGGGTGACCTGATGGTTCTGCGACGAGCGCAGCAGGAGCTGGTACGTCGCCGGCCTGAGGTTCGAGAGAACGAAGGCTCCGTCCGAACCGCTCCGGCTGCTGCTCTCCGTTGCGAGCTTGCCCTCCTCGTCTCCGACCATCGCGGAGAAGGCATCGTCGGTCCAGGTGTCGTCGCGCGACTCGATCCGGCCACCGGCGATGGGGTTGCCGTCCTGATCCACGAGCCGGCCCGTGATGGCGCCGCCCGGGTTCAGGGCGACGAGGATGCCGTCGACCGGGGAGCCGGGACGGAACGTGAACGCCGGCGACAGGCTCGGGGCGTAGCCCTCGCTGCGCACTTCGACCTCCCAGCTCCCCGGCCGCTCCGGCGACGGAACGGAGAAGCTGCCGTCCGCGCTCCCTCGCACGGAGGTCCAATCGCTCTTGGGCAGCGACAGCTGGCCCTCACCGGTCGCGTAGTGACGCAGTCGCAGATCGTAGCTCGCGACCGGAGCCTGGGTCTGCCCGTCCACGACCATGCCGGTCAGTGACGGGCGCGCCTGCAGGATCAAGTTGAGGTTGTCGATCGGCGTCTGCACCTCGCGCTTCTCGACCTTTCCGTACACCGGAGAGTCGATCGTCACGAGGTATGCGGCGCTGGCGAGACCTTCGAAGCGGAATGAGCCATCGGGTTCGGAGACGGCGCGACCGTGACTGACGTCTCGGTATGCCGCGCGGTCCACGGCCAGCAACTCGACGCCGCCGATTCCCCGCCCCCCGATGTCCGTGACGCGTCCGGCCAGCTCCGCCTCCGATTGCAGCGTCAGGTTGACGATGTGCGAGTCGCCCGTCTTGTCGTTCAAGATCAGGCTCTGGATCCGGGTCAGCCGCGAGTAGCCCGGCGCCTCCGCGGTGAGGCAACGGCGACCATCCGGAACCCCGAAGATCTCGTACTTGCCGTCGGCGTCGGTGAGCGTCGAGAGACGATCCAAGGTCGGCCGTGGGTCGCTAGGCACCCAGTTTCCATCGACGTGGATGCGCACGCCTTCGAGCGGCAGGTCGAACTCGTTCGCCACTCGCCCACGAATGCGCTTGCCGTAACGGAGCACAACTGGCGGCTCTTCGAAATCGCCATAGTCGCCGACGAGGATGCCCTCGACGATAGCGAGGCCGATCTCCGGGTGATGCACGACGAGCGCGTGGGAGTCTCCGGGTGGCAGGTTCTCGAGGCGATAGCTGCCACCGGCGGCCGTCGCGGTCGTGGGCGCCGCGTCGAGCTCGAGCGAGTCCGCGCCCTTCCAGCTGAACGCCCCCGTGCCGCCCGCCAGGAACATCACGCGGCAGTCGGCGATGCCGACGCCGCCTGCATCCACCACCGTTCCGACGAGCGCGTTCGCGTCGATCGCGGCCAGGTCCAGCGGCACATCGACGGCGCGCGCGCCATCGCCCTCGAGCGAGTTCTCGAGCGCCGTGCGCTGACCGGCGTCCGCCGGCGAAGGCACGTCGCCAGGATCGGGGAGCTCGCCGCTGTCCCCGACTCCACCCTCGGGGCCCACGCCGGACGGCACCACCGAGCCGCCTCCGTCCGATCCGTCCGACAGGAACACGAAGCCGGCGATCGCGGCCAGGACCGCAGCGATGAGGAGGATCGGAAGAGTGCGCATACGCGATGGGAGTCGGCTTCGGAGGTGCCCGTCAACGAAAGCAGGGCTCCGGGATTCTACTCCGGAGCCCTGCTTTGGAGGTACGGCCGGCCAGGTCCAGCGTTGGACGGGCCCGGGAACCGCTTACTGCCAGGTCACGGTCCAGCCGTTCGAGAAGTTGAAGCCGCCGCCGCAGGTGTTGCCCGTGTCGCGGAACCAGTACTGGTAGTTCAGCGACTGTCCGACCGAGGCGTTGATGGCGAAGCCGCCCTGCGTGACGGCGCCCGCGGCGTCCGTCGAGTTCACGCCGTAGCGGATCGTCGCGCCGGCTGCGCACAGCACGCCGTCGCCCGCCGGGTTCGAGATCTGGTTGATGCCCTGGAAGAACAGGCCCGGCTTGTTCGCCGGCCCGCCCGTGACGTCGAGCTGGAACGTCTCGCTGGCGACGTTGGCGTTGCCCGAGCCGGTCAGTCTCGCGCCGGAACCGCTCGTCGTGAGGCAGCCCTCGCCGGCGGCGCCGAAGCCGCTGCAGGGGCAAGTCGCGCCGGAGCCGTCACCGAAGCAGTAGGCGTTACCGGTGTTGTCTGTCGGGCCACCGCCGCCGTTGCCCTCGAGGCGCCAGCTCTGGAAGCTCCCGTCGTCGCCGAAGCCCCAGTCGTAGATGCGCAGCTCCCAGTCTCCAGCCGGCCCGGTGATCGCACCAAGCTGGGTGTTCTGGACGCCGAGCAACCCGTTGGGCCACGTGGTGCCGCCCGTACTGAACGACTGGTTGTAGACGCCGGGCGAAATGTTCGCTCCGTCGCTGACCGTCGGCAGGCTCGCCCCGCCGCTCTGAACGATCTCGTAGTTGCCCACGAGGAAGTCGCCGGGAGTGCCGAAGTTCGCGCTCGCCGGGCTGAGGTAGCCGGGGCGCAGGAAGAGGTTGTGCTGCACGCCGTTCGGGTCGACCAGCGTCGCGTGAACGTCGCCGCCCCAGCTGTGGTTGAGCCCGTTGATGACGACCTTGTCGATGTTCAGGACCGCCTCGTTGACGGTCGCGGTCGAGACGCCCGGGGCCGAGGGGAGAGCCATCCCCCAGATGCCGTCCCCGCCATCTCCCGAGGCGGGGATCGAGGCGCCCCCGCCGGTGACGGAGAACTGGGCCTGAGCGGAAGCGGAGAGTGCGGTGCCGACCGCGAGGATCGAGAGGAGCTTGAGGGTTCTCATGATTGGAGTGCGGATCTGCCGTTGGTTGCCTGCGGAGGGGGCCCGGGCGAGGCCCATGGGAACTGGGGGCTCCCGTTCATAGCCCGATTGCGGTAATGGAAGTATCCCCCAATCTGGGCCGTGGGCAAGTCGATCAGGACGGTTCGCTCCCTCGATTTGTGCCCAGGAATCCCCCAAAAACCGGGTTCGGATTCAATGCAGCTTCCTTGGGCCGCGGCGCCGGAGCAGGCTGGCCGACCGGGGGCGAGAGGCCGCCGCAGGCGGCCGGTTGGGGCCGAGGGCGCCGAAGCCTGGTGAGGGATGCGGGCTAGAACCAGGGCTGAACCCAGCCGTTGCTGAAGTTGAAGCCGCCACCGCAAGGGTTCCCCGTGTCGCGGAACCAGTACTGGTAGTTCAGCGAGGTCCCCGCCAGCGCGTTGACGCCGAACCCGCTCTGCAGGACCGAGCCGCCCGCATCCGTTGGATTGACCGCGTAGCGCAGGGTCGCGTTCGAGCAGAGGATGCCGTCCCCCGCGGGATTGGAGAGCTGGTTCGTGCCCTGGAAGAACAGGCCCGGCTTGTTCGCGGCCGCGCCCGTCACCTGGAGCTGGAACGTATCGCTGCTGATCTGCGAGTTGCCGGAGCCGACGAGCACGGCACCCACGCCGCTGGTGTTGAGGCAGCCCTCGCCAGCGCCGCCGAACGCAGCGCAGGGACAGGTCGCACCCGAGCCGTCTCCGAAGCAATAGGCGGTACCAGGAGTGGTCCCGGCCCCGAACGACCAGCCGGTGAAGCTCCCCGAATCGGATCCCGCCCAGTCGTAGATGCGCAGCGTCCAGACTCCGGCAGGACCCGCGATCGCGCTCATCGGCGTGTTCAGGATCCCGTTCGTACCGCTGACCCAGACGGTCCCGCCCGTGTCGAACGACTGGTTGTAGACACCGGGGTTCAAGTCGGGCGTCGACGTCGTGGAGGTCGGCAGGGGAGTCCCACCCGCCTGAACGAAGGAGTACGTACCCGGCAGGAAGTTGCCGGAGTAGCCCGCCGGGCTCGTGTTCAGATAGCCGGGGCGCACGAAGATGTTGTGCTCGACGCCGTCCGGATCGGACAGGGTCAGCTGGAGATCGCCGACCCAGGAGTGATTCAGCCCGACGACGTCGATCGAGCCGACGCCGTTCACCGGAACGGCGACGTCGGCGTTCGAGAAGGCGGGGCTCGCCGGCATCATCGTGTCCCAGGTGCCGCCCCCCCCCGTCCCGGAGGTCGGGATCATCGAGCCCGCGCCGGAGCCGTAGAGCTGAGCGGTGGCCGTGGAGCCGAGGGCGAGAGCGAGCGCGCAGGCGATGAAGAGGGTCTTGAGGAGGCGCATGCGATCGGAGGTGAGAGTTCGAGTCAGAGCCACGCTGGCCATGCTTCGGGGCACGGGCCGGGCGGCCTTGGGCCCAGCTTGGACGTGCGTGGGCACCGCTGAGGTTCCGGGGACGCCCGGAACGAGGTCGAGGCCGGGCACGGCCTCCATGAAAGAGAGAGGGGGGCGGCGAGTGCGCTGTGCGCGCATCGCCACCCCCCTCGGATGTGCCAGCTCAGGAGCCGCGAACGGCCCTCGAGCTCAGCTCAGCCTCACTGCCACGTGACGGCCCAGCCGTTCGAGAAGTTGAAGCCGCCGGCGCCACAGGTGTTGCCGGTGTCGCGGAACCAGTACTGGTAGTTCAGCGAGACGCCCGCCGCGGCGTTCGCGCCGAAGCCCGACTGCGTGACGTTTCCGCTGCCGTCGGTGCTGTTGACCGCGTAGCGCATGGTGGAGTTCGAGCAGAGGACGCCGTCGCCGGCGGTCACGCCCGAGAGCTGGGTGTCGCCCTGGAAGAAGAGGCCCGGCTTGTTGGCCGGAGCGCCCGTGATGTCGAGCTGGAACGTGTCGTTCGCAACGTCGGCGTTGCCCGAGGCGGCCAGGGTCGCACCCGTGCCGCTCGTCGTGAGGCAGCCCTCGCCCGTAGCGCCGAAAGCGGCGCAGGGGCAGGCCGTGCCGGAGCCGTCACCGAAGCAGTACGCCGCTCCGGTGTTGCCACCGCCGCCGCCGTTGCCGTTGAGCGTCCAGCCACTGAACGAACCGATGTCGCCACCGGCCCAGTCGTAGACGGTCAGCGTCCAGTTGCCGGCGGGGCCGGTGATGCCGCTGAACGGGGTGTTGAAGATGTTGCTGTTGCCGCTGGTCCAGACGAAGCCACCCGTGTCGAAGTCCTGGTTGTAGGTGCCGGCGGGCGGGTTGACGATCGAGGCCGTGTCGTTCGGGAGGTCCAGGCCGCCGGACTCGACGAACAGGTAGGAGCCGCCGAGGAAGTCGCCCTGGTTGCCCGCGAGGCTGGTGTTGCCGTAGCCGGGACGCACGAAGACGTTGTGCTCGACGCCGTTCGGGTCGCCGATCGTGACCTGGAGGTCACCGATCCACGTGTGCGAGAGGCCGTCGATCTGGATCGAGTCGATGTTCGAGACCGCAACGCCGACGGCGACCGTCGAGGTGGCCGGGCTGGCGGGCTGAGCCGTGTCCCAAACCTGGCCGACACCACCCGTGCCAGAGGCCGGGATGGAGCCGCCAGCTCCGGAGACCGAGAATTGAGCGGAGGCAGTGCTCGCGAGGAGGGCAGTGAGGCCCGCCGCGAAGAGAAGCTTTTGGGTACGCATATCGTTCTTTCTGATCGGAGTGATGAGTCTCCCGGAGCCGCGAGGGCTCCGGGCGTTGGAAGGCAGGCCCCCCAGGGCCTATTTCTTTCCAATTTCCTGCGAAAGTCTCCACTCCACGGGGGAATCGGGCAAACGAAATCTTCACGCGCCCCGCGACGTTCGCTCGTCGCCGATCGGTAGCCAAGGACCCCGAACCCTGGACAATTCCGTCGCCGATCGTCGCAGCCCCTTCCGTGCAGCGACTTTCCACAGGGAATCCCAAATCGGCCGAGGCGGGAATCGCGCGCTCTGGAGACCCCGCCCCGGACCGCAGGACCCCGTAAGAAATCCCCCCGGGAGAACCGGACACGGCTGTCGGCTGACTGTCCCGGGTCGACGCGCCGGGCGCGCCGCAGCCCTGGCACGCACGCCGGACCCGCGGTGACGACGGCGACCTCGGCTGCCCTCTCGACCCGACTCACGGACGCGCTGCTCGGATCGCGATCGGCGTCCTGCCGCCGCTACAATCCCGCGCCTTGGCCTTGCGGGCCTCCTCGAC
>CAYGST010000095.1:0-11947 GCA_964352415.1 uncultured Planctomycetaceae bacterium
GGCCGGCGGCGGCATCACGACGGCGGGCAGCGGGCCGCTGTCGCCGCTCGACATCTCCTGGGGCGCGAAGGTGCCGGAGGCGATCGGCGCCTCGGCGTTCTCGCCCAGCACCTCGCGGAAGGCCTCCTCCGCGACGAGCGACACCTGCACCTCGGTGATCGGCATCGGCGGGCCTTCCGGCACCGATGGACTGCAAGCGGCGAGCGCGGCGACGAGCGCGGCGACGGGCAGGAGCGGGGCGGGGGAGCGCATTGCCGAGAGCCTACCGCAATCCCGCCGCGCACGCCTCGCTGCGCGACCCGGCGCGCTATCTTCCGGGCGTGACGAACCCCGACCACACGCACGTCGACTGGGCCGAGCGCTACCGCGAGGACAACACTCCCTGGGACCGCGGCCACGCGCACGTCGAGCTGCAGCGCCGGATCGCGTCCGGGCAGCTCGCGCCGCCCCGCGAAGGCGCGAGCTGCTACGTGCCGGGCTGCGGCAAGGGCCACGACGCCCTTGCGCTCGCCGAGGCGGGCTGGCGTGTGACGGCCAAGGACATCGTCGAGGAGCTCGCGCCGGAGCTCGGCGCCGCGCTCGAGGCGCGCGGCGGCCGCTTCGCCAGCGGCGACGCCTTCGAGTGCGAGGGCGGCCCGTTCGAGCTCCTGTGGGAGCACACGTTCTACTGCGCGATTCGCCTCGAGGAGCGCGAGCGCTGGGGCGCGATGGCGCGCACCGCCGTCGCCCCGGGCGGGCACCTCGCCGCGCTCGTCTTCCCGGCCGACAAGCCGCGCAGCGCGGGCGGACCGCCGTGGGGCTGGGACGTCGCCGAGATGACGCAGCGCCTCGCGCCCGAGTTCGAGCTCGTGGAGAGCGAACCGCTCGACGCCGGCGTCGAGGGCCGCGAGTGGTCGCAGGCCTTCGCGCTCTTCCGGCGCGGCTGATGCGGGGCGCCGAGGGCGGGCTCCATCAGCAGCGGCTCGGCGCCGTCGCTATTCGCCGGGTGCCGGCCAGTTCTCGATCACGAGCCGCTGCAGGTGCGGCCAGTCGGAGAGAAGGACGTCGTCCTCATCCTCGAAGTCGAACGATGGCTGCAGGTCCGTCAAGAATTCGAGCGGGTCGATGGACCGGTCGAGCTTCCCTTGCAGGCTCGAGCGAAGCTCGATGAAGAACCCTGGCTCGATCAGGATCCGCTCGAGCATCGAGATCGTGCTCTGCTCCTCGATCCACCGTCGAAACGCGGCGGGGGACTCGAATCCGGCCAAGTCGAGCAGGACCTCGACCGAGACCGGACCGTCGGACTCCTGCTGCGCGCACGCGTCGTGAAGAGGCTGGAGGGACCCATCGCTGCGAGCGAGGATGGCCTCGATGAGCAAGGTTCCGACCGCGTGCATCGGCAGCGAGGAATAGGTGGCCTGCGAGCCGCCGCGCCCGGGGCCCGCGATCGACAGGACGTGCTCGATCTCGAAGGGCTCCGACAGTTCTTCGGAGCCGTCGGGCCAGGTGACGTTGAGCTTGCCGAAGTCCCGGTGGCCAGCCCCCGTATCGAAGCTGAGCCGGAACTCGTGCTCTCGCGACTTCAGTAGGGAGCGCAGGTGCCTGCTGCGCATCGACGACCGCGTCCCTTCGGGGGCGAACGCGAACATGGCCTCGTTCGCCAGGCCTTCTTCGACGGCGGCCGGCAGCTTGGACCACGTGGGTCCGATCAGTGCGTGGACCCACTCGTGGGCCACGATTGGCTCGAAGTGCGATTCGCCCGTCTGGATCCGAGGGACGCGGCTGTACCAGAAGAAGGTCGTCACGCCGTGCGTCGTCGGATTCCGGGTCCTCCGCCGAAATTCCTCGTCCGGGTGGACCCAGACGCGGGTCTCGCGCGCCGCGAGGCCTGGGATGGTCGCGAGGACGGCGAGCCGGGTCCGGTCCGCCCGCTCTGCGAAGTCCGTCGCGAGTTCTGGCGTCGCGGCTCGCAGCTCGCCGAACGGGGCGTCCACGCGCGCGGGGGGCGGCGCGGCACACGCGCAGAACGCCAGCCCCAACAGCAGTGCGGGGGGCCACGGCGCGAGGCGACCTCGGGCGGGAGGCTCCATGGCGTGCGCGGTGGAGTGAGTCATGGGGTGTCGCCGGTGTTCGGATCCTCGCCGCGCTCCGGCCAGTTGTCGATCACGAGCTGGCGCAGATCCGGGCGCTCGGAGAGGGGGACGGGGTCGCGCTCCTCGAGCACGTAGGCCGGCTGGAGGTCGAGGAAGCTCTGCGCGTCGAAGGTGCGCTCGAAGCGTCCTTCGACGTGATCGATCCAGGTCACCATGCTCTCCGGAGTTGAGAAAAAGCGTCGCGCCGCCTCCGCGGCGAACTGCTCGTCGAGCCAGGCGTCGAAGGCCTCGGCGGACTCGAAGCCTCCGAGCGCGAGCAGGGTCTCCGTGGTGAGCAGGCCTTCGCCCTCGTGGTCGAGGCACGCGCGGTGCAGCCGCGCGAAGGAGCCGCCGCTGCGTGCGACGATGGCCTCGACGAGCAGCGTTCCGACCCCGTAGACCTGCAGGCCCTTGGCGCCCGCGAGGTGTCCCGCCGCGCGGGGGCCCGGCTGGGCGAGAACCTCGTCCAGCGTCCGGGGCGTCTCGGGCTCGCGCCCGCCCATGCGCATCAGCCACATCGTCTCGCGCTTTCCCTTGGGTCCGATGAAGCTCAGCGTCTCCTCGAGCTGATCCTTGAACAGTGCGGCGCGCAGGTAGCCGAGCCGCAGCTCGTCGCGCGCCGAGGACTCCGCGACCCGGAACGCTGCCTCGGTCGCCAGCCCCTCCTCGATCGCGCCGGGCAGCGGATCCCAGCTCGGCCCGAGCATGACGTGCACCCACTCGTGCGCGACGAAGGTGTCGAAGGTCGACGCCGCCACCTCGATGCGCGTGTTCCAGCCAAGGCGGTCCCAGGTCGCCCGGCCGGCGAGCCCGATCTCGCCGAAGCGTTCGTAGAACTCGTCGTCGTCGAACACCCACACGCAGGCCTCGCGCGTGGTCGTATCGGGCAGGATCTCGAGCAGCCCGTCGTGCAACGTTGCCGCGCGCGCGGCGTAGGCGCTGGCCTGTTCGGGCGTGGCGGCGCGAACCTCACCGAAGGCCGCGTCGACCCGCGCCGGGGGCGGGTTGTGGCAAGCGGTGGCGAGGAGCGCCAGTGCCGAGAGTGCGTGCGTCGCGGTCCAGCGCCCGGGGCGCGGGAGTGGGCGGCATTCGGACGGGGCAGGCGAAGGCGTCATCTCGTGGAGCGGAGTTCGGTTCAGGCGAAGCGGGAACTCAGCCAGCCTACGGGAACGTGCGCCGCTGAGCCGAGTCCCGCCCGCTGGACTCCGCGCACCGTCCCACGAGCGATGCGCCTTTTCCCGGGCGCTGCCGTGACTGGCACTCGGTTCGGGGCTAACCGCGCCGTCCGAGCGTCGACTCCGTTTCGGCTCGCCAGCATCGATCGCGTCTCGACGGTCTTGCGCGAGAGCACCTCGTTCACGGACGGCCGGCGTGGGCTCCGGCGACGGCGTGGCGCCTCTCCGCGCGTGCTGATTCGCTCCCCGGGGTACCCGTTCCGTCCCGTAGTCTGATCCGTGCCCGCCGCCGAGGCTCCAGTCCGGCGCTCGCGCTCCGTCGCCGTTCGCAACTCCTCAGTCTCATCGCCGATGACGACACGCTTTCACTTCGCGCTCGCCGCCTCGTTCGCCCTTGCTCCGGCGCAGGGCGGCCCGCGCGCGCCGGGCGCTTCGAACCAGGGCGCTCCGCCGCACTCCGCTCTCGAGGCCTCGGTCGAGGTCCCCGACGCGTGGATCGTTCGGGCGTTCCGCGATGAGGCAGGGACTCCGATCGTCGGCGCGGCGGTGTGGAGCTCGTACAGGCTCGGGCCCGAGTCGTTCGCTCTGCTCGACGCAACGACCAACGAGCGCGGGGAAGCGTCCGTCGATCTCTCGGCGCTGCGCGAGCTGTCGCCGATCGAACGTGCGGTCGTCGAGCTCGAGGCCCACATCGCTCGAGAGGGGGTTCGCACCTGCGGGCGCCTCACGAAGCTCCGCTGGCTCTCGTCTGCACCGGCCACGGTCGAGGAGTCCGTGCTCGCGGCGGGCCGTTCGTTCTACGGGCGCGTGTTCGACGCGGACGGCGAGCCGCTCGGCGGAGCGAGGGTGCAGGTCGGCCGGTGGGATCCGGAGGAGGGTTGGAGCGAACAGCTCGCGGCTTCGGGGGGTCTCGACTTCACGGGGCCGGGTGGCCGCTTCTCGTTCGACTGGAACGGCGAGGCGATCCGCCACCTCGCCGTCGAACATCTGCGTGCAGGAGCGGTCCTGCTCGAGGTGTCCTCCAACGATCGCGAGCCCTGGACGCTTCCGGGTCTCGAAGTGCGCCTCAAGCCGCCGGTGCGCTTCGTCACGGGGACAGTTCGGGCGTCGGAGGGCAGCGCGCTCGGACGGCCGTTGCTGTACGCGGAGCCGGTCGAGTACGGCGCGACGCCGTTCGGCTTCGTGGACGAACTCTCCGTCGGAATCGACGGGCGCTTCGAGCTCGCGTGCCCGGTCGGGGGGGAGTGGACCCTCTCGACGGATTACCACGACACGGCGGGCTTCGAGCCGCCGGCCCTGGACCTCGAGGTGCGCCTCCCAGGACGCTATGCCGTCGTACAGGTCGTCGACTCGTCGGGGAGCGCGGTGCGGGGTCCGAAGCCACTGGTGCACGCGCTCGTGCCGACGGAGGACGGGCTGCGCCCGGACTTCCTCGGGCATCCCATCGGACTCGCCGGTGTTCTCGGCGGGTCGTGGATCTACCCCTCTGGTTCGGGAGGCGGCGCGTGGACGGCGCGGCTCTCGCGCGACGGCGTCTACGCGATTCGCGGGGCCGTCACCGGACCCGCGACGAGCTGGCTCGGAGAGCAGGTCTTCGAGCTCGCGGGCGGGGAGGTCGTGACGAACGTCGACCTGGTCCTCGAGGAGGTTCAGCCCACCGAACGGCTCGACGTGCGGCTGCTCGACGCGCAGGGCCAGCCGATCGCGCGCTGGCGCGGCTCCCTGCGCTCCGAGCTGAGCGGGATCGAGTGGATGCCCTTCAGCGAAGTCGGTCGCGAGCGCTCGACCGGCCATGGCATCGAACACGAGGACCTCGGCTGGTACGCGGGTCGCTACGGCGTCGTCCTCGAGCCCTACGAGGACCAGTTCTTCCTGCCGGTCGAGGGTGTCTTCACCCTGACGGTGGACGGGCCGAACGAGTTCACGTTCCGTTCGTCCGGAAGCGGCGGGCGGGTGCGTCTCGTGACGGACGCGCCAGGGCAGCCGAGCGGGCCGCTGCCGCGTATGGAGCTGACGATGGAGGGCGTGGAGCGTTCGCAATCGTCGATTCCGCTGTCGCGCGTTCGCGGCCAGCGCACCGTCCTCTGGACGGCGACGCCGACGGGGGGCGACAGGCAGGAGACGCTCCTGCTCGAGCCCGGCCGCTACCGCTGGCGCGTGCTGGCGAGGAACCGCGAGCTGGACTCGGGGGCGTTCGAAGTGCGCGCCGGTGAGGTCCTCGAGCAGAGCATCGACCTCGGAGAGTGAGGCCGCCGCCACCTTCGCGGGAGTCTGCGCGAAGGTTCTCGGTCGCGTGACGCAGGACGCGTTTCGATCCCTCCGCTTCGGAGGGGGAGTTGCACCTCAACCCGGACACGACCCATGCAAGTCAGCACGACCCCCACATTCGAAGGCCAGCGCATCACCCGCTACTGCGGCATCGTCTGCGGCGAGGCGATCCTCGGCGCGAACTTCGTCAAGGACATCTTCGCCAGCCTGACGGACCTCGTCGGGGGGCGCTCGGGCACCTACGAGGCCGAGCTCCAGCAGGCCCGCGAGATCGCGCTGCGCGAGCTGGAGGAGCGCGCGGCCCAGCTCGGCGCGAACGCCGTCGTCGGCGTGGACCTCGACTACGAGGTCATGGGGCAGGCCAACGGCATGCTGATGGTCTCCGCCAGCGGGACGGCGGTCGTCGTCGAGTAGCGCGCGGACGCGCTCAGTCGGGCTCGTCCGGCTTCGACTCCGACTCGGACGGGGACTCCGACTCCGACTGCATCGCCGCGCCGAGCAGCACGACGAGCAACCCACCGAGAATCAGGACGACGACGACCGAGACGATGAGGGCGCTGTCGCCCTCGACCGAGGGTCCGATCTCGGCCACGAAGGCTGAGCGGGGGAGGAGCGGGAGCGGGAGCATCGGCTGGGGGCCTGCGGCTCACCGGGGCGATCCGCGCGCGCAGCGAGCCCGGTGAACGGGGCGAGTCTAGCACGGTGGCGCAGCCGGTCCGCCGTGCTGCCCGGTCGCGGAAGGCGCGCCACGGGAGTCGGCCGACTCCGCGGCGTCGTTCCCGAGCTTCTGCGCATCGAGGTCGCGCGCCCGGTCGCAAGACGGCATCTTGAGGACGCGCCGCGCTCGTGGCAGCCGCCGGTCGTTCCGTCGCGGCCCGCTCGCGCCGCACGACGCTCGACTCGCTCCTCCGCTCACGCCGCGCTCCCATGAGACACGCCTCGCTCACCATCGGCTTCGCCGCCGCGCTCGCCCTCGCCCTCGCCGGCTGCGTTGCGACGACCAAGGCCCAACCCTTGACCCTCGTCGACCTCGACATCGACGGCTCGCCGCGCGTCGGCCCCGGCGGCCCGTCCGTCTACGTCGACGGCACGTACCGCGGAAACCCGGTTGGCGGTCACTTCGTGATGTGGATGACGGTCGGCGGGCATCACCTGCGGCTGCTCGGCGGCTCCGAGGAGCTGTGGGAAGGCGAGATCGACGTGCAGCGCTCGAACGACCCGCAGGACATCGTCATCCGCTACGGCCAGCCAGCGTCCGCGGGGGACTGAATGGTGCTGCGCCCTCCCAGCCAGGCCAGCGCGTTCCTGTTCCGCGGGCCGCTCGTCGTCGGCGGGGTCCTCTTCATCGCAATCGGCTACCTGGCCGAGCTGCTCGTCGGTCCCGAGTATGCCTTCGAGTACTTCATGCTGTTCGGCGGCCTGTTCCTCGGCGTCGGCTACGAGCGCAACCGCCAGGAATCCCTGCGCCGGAGGGACGCGTGACGAACGAGCTTCACTTTCGCACAGCGCGCCGCGACGAGGTCGCCGCGCTCGTCGCGCTGCTCGCCGACGACCCGCTCGGCAAGCAGCGCGAGGAGGCGGCGGACGCGCTGCCGGAGGTCTACCTCGACGCCTTCGACGCGATCGACGCCGATCCGAACCACGAGCTGATCGTCGTCGAGCGCGGGGGCGAGCTCGCCGGCGTGCTGCAGCTCAGTTTCCTGCCCGGGCTCTCGCACCGCGGCGCCTGGCGGGCGCAGATCGAAGGCGTTCGGGTCGCGTCGTCCGCGCGCGGCGGTGGCGTCGGCCAGCGCCTGTTCGAGCACGCGATCGAGCGCGCGCGCGAGCGCGGCTGTCGCCTCGTGCAGCTGACCTCGGACAAGCGCCGACCGGACGCCCTGCGCTTCTACGTCGGCCTCGGCTTCGAGGCGACCCACGAGGGCTTCAAGCTCCAGCTGTGAGCGCGATCTCCGACCCGCTCCGCGGCACTGGCCAGGCGGGCAGCCGCTACGCCCAGGCGCTCGTCTACGGACTGACGGCGCTGCTGCTGTTCTCCTTCGTCGAGCCGCGCTATCCGAGCTCGCAGCTCATGCAGCACGGGCCCATGCCGATCGTGCTGCCGCTGCTGCTCATCGCGGCGCAGCGCGGCTGGCTCTCCGATCGCGCGATGACCTGCGTGTTCGTCTTTCTCGTGCTGCACGTCGTCGGCGCGCGCTGGATCTACTCCTTCGTGCCGGGCGGCGAGCGCCTGAGCTTTCTCGCGCTCGGCGACGAGGTGCCCGGCCGCAACCACTACGATCGTCTCGTGCATCTGGTCTTCGGCGTGCTCGCGGTTCCCGTCGTGGTCGAGGTCGCGCGGCGCTACGGCCGCCTGCGGCCCGGCTGGGCGCTCGCCGTCGCCTTCCTGTTCGTGCTCGGCGTCAGCGCGGCCTACGAGGTGTTCGAGTGGGGGCTCGCCGTGCTCGCGGATCCCGATCGCGCCGTGCGCTACAACGGCCAGCAGGGCGACCCGTGGGACGCGCAGAAGGACATGGCGCTCGCGACCGTCGGTGCGCTCGTCGTACTCCTGCCGATGACGCTGCGGCTGCGCGCCGCCGCGCGGCGCTCGCGGGACGTCCGGCGCGACGACCGCGTCGAGCTGCAGGGCGGCGTCGTGCCGTCGCTGCTCGTGCGCGACGTGCGCGAGACGCTCGCGTTCTACGGGCGCATCGGCTTCGAAGCCACCGGCTGGTACCCGAACCCCGAGACGCCGACCTGGGCGGAGGTGCGCCGCGGTCCGCTGGTCCTCGAGCTGTACGCGGAGCCGCCGGTCGGGACGCCCAAGGCGCCGATCTTCAGCGGGACGCTGTACGTGCGCGCGGATGGCGTCGACGCGCTCGCGGCGGAGCTCGCGGACGAGGTCGAGCTCGCGTGGGGACCGGAGCTGATGGACTACGGACGGCGCGAGTTCGCGGTGCGCGATCCGAACGGCTACCTGATCGCCTTCACGGAGCCGGCGTAGCGCTCGGGGCGTGCTCCGTCGCGTCTCGGGCGCAGGATTTCTCGCGCGTACTCGGATCGGTTCCGGGCGCGTCGCTCCTTCGAGCGGCTCGCGGGTCCGACGGACTCGATGACGAGAGGCGCACGAGAAGTCCCAGGAGTCGATGGCCGTGATCCGAGTCGTGAATGGTGGTGAGGGGCGTGACGTGCGCCTGTCCCGCGCGTCGGTGAAGCCTCCGCACGGGCCGCGTCTCGCCACGCCGTCCCGCGCTTGCGTTCTTCGAAGCGGGAATCCTGACGATGCCCGCTGACGTGGCCTATCCTGGCGACTTCCTCGATTCCAGCCAGGATGCCTGCATGAGCCCCGAGAGCCCCGACGTCGGAGACGTCTACCCCAGCCTGACCTACGCGGACGCCTCCGCGGCGATCGCGTGGCTGTGCGCCGCGTTCGGCTTCGAGCGCCGGCTGCTGGTGCCCGGCGACGATGGGGACGTCCGTCACTCCGAGCTCTCGCTCGGCCGCGCCGTCGTGATGGTCTCCTCTCCGAAACCGGACCAGGGACGCGTCGCGCCGACCGGCCAGCGCAGCTCGGCGCTCTCGGTCTACGTCGCCGATCCCGACGCGCACCACGAGCGCGCGGTCGCCCACGGCGCCGCGGTGGTGCACGCGCTGCAGGACGAGGAGTACGGTGCGCGTGGCTATCAGGTGCGCGATCTGGAGGGGCGGCTCTGGTACTTCGGCAGCTACCGGCCCGGGCGCTGGTGGGACGCTGCACCGGGGTCGAAGAAGGCCTGAGGGCGTAGCGGTGAAGAAGCTCCTCGTCGTCCTGTGCATCGCGGCGGGCCTGCTCGGTCTCGCCGCGTTCGGTGCGGTCCTGTACTTCGGTGCGGTCGCGCCCGAGACCTACGTCGTCACCGGCCGTGAGCTCAGCGACAGGCATCGGCGCACGCTCGAGGAGCTGGGCTTGCTCGCCCCGGGGGAGTCGGTCGACTACTTCTACTCGGACGCGCTGCTCGACATCCGTGACAGCTTCATGCTCCTCACCGACGATCGGCTCGTCGTCTACTCGAACGAGTGGGAGGGGCCGGAGACGGTCTTCGCGTACGAGGACATCCTGGTGCTGGAAGCGGAGTTCGTCGAAGAGTGGTACCTCGACAGCTACTTCGTCGTCGAGGACCGCAGCGGCCTCGAGGTGACCTTTCCCGTGTCCAGCGAGCGCGGACGCGACCGCGACGTCTACGAGTTGCTGGAGGCTCGCTGCTCGAACCTCGAGCGTCCTGTGGCCGATGCGGCGGAGGGGGAGTGAGCCGTGGCCAAGACCTTGATGCTCGCGGGCGCCGCGCTCCTCGCCATCGGCGCGCTGCTGCACTTCGCGCCGGGCACGCTGTCGTGGTTCGGGAAGCTACCGGGCGACCTGCGCTACGAGTCGGAGTCGACGAAGCTGTTCGTCCCGATCACGTCCATGCTGATCGTGAGCGCGGTGCTCTCGATCGCGTTGCACCTCCTGCGCCGCTGACCTCCCCATGACGCCCCACGTCGGCTTCTGCGTTCTCTATCGGTTTCGTGTTCGCGACGGCGAGGAGAACGACTTCGTATCCGCCTGGGCCGCCTTGACCCACGGCATTCGAGAGCAGCGCGGCGGGCTCGGCTCGCGCCTGCACCGGGACGACGACGGTACGTTCGTCGCCTACGCGCAGTGGCCGGACCGCGCGACCTGGCAGCGCGCCCAGGAGCTCCCGAGCGTCGACCCGGATGCGAGCGAGCGCATGGGCCAGACGCTGACCGAGGGCTTCGCGCCCATTCTGCTCACGCCCGAGGACGACCTCCTGGAGCGCTTGCCGGCCAGCCCGCCGCCGGACGGCTTGCAGGGGTGAGCACACCAAGTACGCTGAGTCGAGTCGACGACATCGGATCGACCGGAACGAACGCATCGCCATGAAACGAACGGACTGGATCATCGTCGGACTGCGCCTGATCGGCGCCTACGTCTGTCTCACGGGACTGCTCATGCTGGTCGCGGCGGCCGGCCTTCCCAAGCTGCCGGACCTGACCATCAACGTGTTCCGCTTCAGCATCGGTACGGGCCTGGCGTCGGCGCTCCTCGGCGGCTCGCTGGCGCTCTTTGCCGCGCGCCTCGGCGAGTGGTTCGAGCGCTTCGACCGCGGCGAGGTCCGGCTCTCCGGGTTCGGAGGCCCGACGTCCGAGATGCGTGCTGCACCTCGAAGCGTGCACGCGCAGAGGTCCGTTGCGCGGCCGGATCAAGGACGCGCGCCGATGGCTGCGAACCCGCAGGCGGCTGCGGAGTCGATGCAAGACGTGCTGCCGACGCCGGAGCGGCCCGCCGACGAGGCCGGCGTGCCGACGTGGAGCAGCGCCGCGCGCACGTCGCGCCGCCGCAAGCGCGGGCCGTTCGAGCGCCTCCTGACGAACTCGACGCCGGGTCGCGACGCGATCCGCGCCCGCCGCGCGCGCCGCCGCAAGGCCGCCGATCAGCGCCGCTCGGCGGACGCCGGGAGCGACTCGGCGGAGTAGACGGCAGCGGGGGCGCGCGGCGTTCGCCGTTCAGTCGCCCTGCCGTTCAATCGCTCGGCCGCGCCAGCCGCAGCACGAGCAGCATCGGCCAGCCGAGGTACGTCTCGGCGCGCGGGATGTCGCGGGCCGTCTCCGCGTCGCACTCGTGCTCGCCGACGTGGTCGAGGTCGAGGCGCGCCTCGCGCGCGGCCATGACGTACTCGGCGATCGCGTAGCGCCGGTTCTCGATCGTGACGAGCTCACCGCTCGCGGGATCGACGAAGCGCGCCTGCGTGCCCTTCAGGAACATCGCCGGGTGCATGACGGAGACGACGGCGTGTCCGCCCGGGCGCAGCACGCGGCGCAGCTCGCCGAGGAGCCGCACCGGATCGTCGAGGTGGTCGAGGGCCAGCGCGTGGACGGCGCGGTCGAAGCTCGCCTCGGGGAACGGCAGCGCTTCGTGCAGGTCGTGGCGCAGGTAGTCGATCGACGCCGCGCCGGGCTTCGCGCTCGCCTGCGCGAGCATGCCCTCGGAGAAGTCGACGGCCGTGACGCGCGCGCCCGCCTCGGAGAGCCAGCGCGCATGACGACCGGTGCCGCAGGCGAGGTCGAGGACGTCGCGCCCGTTCACGTCCCCGAGCAGCTCGCGCACGCGGGGCTCCTCGAGGCGGATCAGAGGGTTGGCGTAGTCGTCGTAGTGCTCGGACCAGAGGTCGTAGCCGCGTTGCGTCGGAACAGGGGTGCTCATCCTGGGCAGGCTACCGCGCGGAATCGTCGCGGAGGGTGACCGTTCCGCGGGCCGGGCGTCAGACGGTCGTGAAGCGCATCGAGTGGAGGAGAGGGGCGCGCAGCGTCGTGGGGATCGGCCTGGCGGTGTTCGGGGGCATCGCGCTGGCCGGTGCGGCGCTCGGAGGGGGGCTCGGG
>CAYGST010000096.1:0-11940 GCA_964352415.1 uncultured Planctomycetaceae bacterium
GAACGGGTCGGCGTTGATGTCGGCGGTGCAGGCGAGGGGCTCGCCCGGCTCGGCGGCGATGACGAGCGCCCGGACCTCGCCGAAGAGAGCTTCGAAGTCCTCGGCCTCGACCTCGAAGGTGACGATCTGGCCGCTGCGCTCGACGGGCACCGTCTCGAGGACCTGGTGCGCGGCGACGAGGCTGACGTACACCGGCGGCGGCTGCTGGAGGTCGATGAAGCCGTAGGTCGCTGGCCCGGACTCGCGCTCCGGGTAGCGGCCGGGTTCCCAGTAGCCGCCCACGCCGAACGGATTGTTGAGGCTGCCGGTGACCTCCGTGAACGTAGCGCCCGGGGGCTCGAGGGTCGCGACCGGGACGAGCTGCAGGTCGTACCAGCGGAACTGCCCCTTCAGCGCCAGGAGCCCCGGCGAACCGTCCGGCGCGACGATGTCGACGCGCACGTAGGGCTGCGGGTCGAGCGCGAAGTCGACGCGGCGCGTCGGCCGCTCCGCGGTCAGCTCGACGGCGGTCTCGGCCGAGACGTAGCCCTTCACGTACACGGAGACGTCGCGCACGCCGAACGGCACCCCGCTCATCGCGTAGCGCCCCGCCGCGTCCGCGCGACCCCGGTGGACCACGCCGTCGTCGTCGCGGAAGAAGGTCATGGCCTCCTCGAGGGCGCCGCCGTCCCGCAAGGTGATCGTTCCGAAGAGGAGCCCCGACGCGGCCGCGGCCGGAGCCGGAGTCGCCGCCGAGGACGTCGCTGCCTCCCGGTTCCTCTCGGGCTCGGCGTGCCGCGTGGCGCCAGCGGCTGCCTCCGCAGCGGCGTTCGCGAGCTGCGGGGGCGCCAGCGCGCCGTCCCCCGGAGCCTCGGTCGCACGCTCGGACTCGGTTGGGGCGAGGGCGTCGACGGCGGAGGCCGTGGGGGCCTGCAGCACGGCGCGCACGAGCAGGAAGCTCGCCCCGAAGGCGAGGAAGGCGGCGCCGAGGCGGGCGGGCAGGGAGTCGTTCACGGGTCAGTCTCCGATGCGCACCACGAGGCGCTGGTCGCCGACGACGAAGTCCTTGCGCAAGAGCTCCACGTTGCCGTCGTAGACGCGGACCTGGTGCCGCTCCGGGACGAGCTGGACGTCGCGCGTCAGCCAGCGGCCGGAGGACAGCGGCACGCCCGCGGCGTTCTCGAGCACGAACCAGGCTCGCGGGGGCAGCGCGTCGCCGCGCACGAGGACGACCGGCGTGCCGCCTCGCAGCTTCACTTCGACGACATCGGTCGCGGACGTGTCGACGAGGTGCCCCTGCAGCGGCACGCCGCTGCTCCGGCCGCCGACGACGATCGCCACGGGCCCGGCGGGAACGCCGCTCACCGTCGTGGGCTGCCCGGCCTTGGGCCGGACGCGGACGGCGAGCTCCTCGTCGAAGCGCAGCGCGCTCGCGTCGTGGGCGAAGGCGCGCAGGTGCTCGAGGCGCGGCTCGCCGTCAGGGCCGAAGAGGCGCACCTCGAACGACTTGGAGACGGGAATCCTAACCGTGCCGAGGTCCTTCACCTCGCCGGGGCCCAGGCGGAACGGCGGAACGGGCACGCGCGCGAAGCCGCGGTTCGCCGCGAGGCACCACTCGGCCGGCGGAACGTCGCGGAAGACGAGGACGCCGTCCTCGACCTCGGGCTTGCGCGTCCAGTCCACGCCGTTGCGCGGGACGCGCGCCAGCTGGACGTCCTCGCGCAGGGCGCCCGTCGCGGCGTCGACGACGCGCGCGCGGACCTCGCCGGCCTGGGCGGCGAGGGCCGCGAAGTCGACGACGAAGACGAGCTCGGTCGCGCGCGCGTCGAGGGGCTTGGAGTCGAGCGGCCCTCCGTGAAGCACCAGCGTCGCCCAGACGGGGGGCGGCGCGTCGAGCGCGAGCCGACCCTGGTAACGGGCGTCGAGCCCGGCGGGGTCCGCGAGGTTCCGCCGGCGCGTCAGCTGCCCGCGGCCCTCGGCGAAGCGCCAGCTCGAGTCGAGCACGGCGTCCGGCCCCGGGCGCTCCAGCGATGCGACGACCTCGAGGTCCCGGCCGACGCCGCGGCTGCGGTAGTCGAGGTCGATCGCCTCGCCGTCCGGGTCCTCGACGCGCACGGGCAGGTCGAGGCCGCGCTCGAGCACGACGTCGTGGCGCCACGGCGCGCCGGCCGCGACGGTGACGCGCTCGTCGACCGGCAGGAAGCCGGGCGCCTCGACGCGCAGCGCGTAAGTGCCGGGCGCCAGGGCGGTCGAGGTCCAGTGGCCGCCCGCCTCGCTGGGCACAGCGTGGCGGTACAGCTCGTCGTCCTCGAACGCGAGCCGCGCCCCGGGCACCCCCGCGTCGTCCGTGGCGCTGACGCGCCCGAAGGCGACGAGGCCGAAGTCGTCGAGCGCGGCCGGCGCGGCGTCCACCGCGACGCGCTCGGTCGCGGGGGCCGTGCGCGCGCCCTCGCCGGTGGGCGCCTCCGACGGAGCGGAGAGCTCCGGCGCGTTGGGCGCGGCGACGGACTCCACGGGCGCCGGGTCCGTCGACGACGAGGGTCCCTCGTCCTCCGCCAGCCACGTCCCGAGCGCGGACAGGGCGCCGATCAGCGCCCCTGCGAGCGTCCACTTCCAGATCATGTCGTCACCTCAACTCCGCACACCGAGCAGGTGCTCCATCATCAGCTGATCGAGGCGTTCGTAGCGCAGGCCGCGGGCGGCGACCGCGTCGGCGTCGATCGGGTGGGCGCGCAGCGCGGCGGCGTTCGCCTTCGAGTACGTGGCGCAGAGCGGCTCGAGCGTCGCGTCGTGCTGCTCGGCGATCAGCTCGCGCACCTCGGGGTCCGCGTCGAAGGCGATCGCGCGCGCCTTGAGGATGTTGTAGGTGCGCATGCAGCCCTTCGCGAAGTCCCACACGCCGTCCGCGTCCTCCGAGCGATAGCAGTGCGCGTCGAAGTGGCGCGGCCCGTCGTAGCGCGGACCGCCCGCCGTGCCCTCGAGCAGGCGCAGCAGCAGGAACGCCTGACGCGGGTCCTCCGAGCCGAAGCGCAGGTCCTGGTCGTAGCGCCCGATCTTCTGGGAGTTCAGGTCGATGTGGAACAGCTTGCCCTGCTCCATCGCCTGGCCGACGGCGTGGGGGAAGGAGAGGCCCGACATGACCTCGTGCGCGACCTCCGGGTTCACGCCGACCATCTCCTCGTCGTCGAGGGTCGCGATGAACGCGAGCATGTGGCCGGTGGTGGGAAAGTAGTTCTCGCTGCGCGGCTCGTTCGGCTTGGCCTCGAGGGCGAACCTCAGGTCGTAGCCGCTGTCCTTGACGTAGCCGGTCAGGAAGTTGAACGCCTCGCGGGTGCGCTGGATCGCCGTGCGCGGGTCGCGGCAGGCGTCGGCCTCGGTGCCTTCGCGGCCGCCCCAGAAGACGTAGATCTTCGCGCCGAGCTCGACGCCGAGGTCGATGGCGTCCATCGTCTTGCGCAGCGCGAAGGCGCGCACCTTCGGGTCGTTCGCGCTGAAGGCGCCGTCCTTGAAGATCGGGTGGCCGAAGAGGTTCGTCGTCGCCATCGGAACGACCATGCCGCTGTCCTCGAGCGTCGCCTTGAACTCGGCGACGATGCGGTCGCGCTCGGCGGCGGAGGCGCCGAACGGGACGAGGTCGTTGTCGTGCAGGTTGACGCCCCAGGCGCCGCACTCGGCGAGCTTGCGCACGAGGTGGTTCGGGTCCTGCACGGGCCGCACCGGGTCGCCGAACGGGTCGCGGCCCGCGTTGCCGACGGTCCAGAGGCCGAACGAGAAGTGGTCTTCCTTGACGGGATCGAAGCTGCTCATGACGCCATGGTAGGCGCAGGAGGTCGTCCCGCGCCAACGGGGGTTCGATCCGACGCGCGCGGCGCTGGCGGCTTCCCGTGCGGCCCCAGCTCTTCGCCGTCCCCTGGCGCCGGTCGGGGCGACTCGGGTGTCGTTCCTCAGCGCGGCGCGAAACGCACACGAGCGCGCCCGCGGGCCCTTCCCCGCGGACGCGCTCGCTCGGCCCTGGGGGACCGGCGGCCGGGTAGCCGGCGCTACCGCGTCTGCACGTTGATCTTGAAGGCCTGGCCGATGCCGGCCTCGAGGCGCACCGACCCGGCGCGCCCCTCGACGTTCGTGTTGCCGATCACGGCGCTGCCCGAGCTGAGGTCGAGCGTCTCGTCGATCAGCAGGCGGTCGTACTGGGGGAGGTGCAGCGGCGAGAGCGCGGGGCCCTTCGGGTCGAAGCTGCGGTCCTCGTTCAGGAGCTGGACGAAGCCGCGCACCTGCAGGAGCAGGCGACCGTCGGCGGTGCGCTGCGGGAGCAGAGCGAGCGCCGCCCCATCGATCTCGATGCCGGTGATCGGATCGACGACGGCAGAGCCCTGGGCGATCTCCACGTTGTAGTCGCGGATCACGGTGCTCTCGACGCCGATCGAGACGGCGGAGTGAGCGCCGACGAGCACGGGCAGGTACATCTGCAGTCCGCGCGACCCGCCGTCGCCGGAGCGCTGGATCTTCAGGGTCAGCGGGACGGTCTCCGTCTCCGGCATGAGCGCGTCGGTCGTCGCCGCGTACATCTGCCCGATGTTCCTGCGCGCGGCCTCGGGGTCGTCCACGTCACCGCGGTAGGCGATGAACCAGTGGTCGTCGCTGTCCCACATCAGCTCGGACTCGTCGCCGAGCTGGCCGAGGATGTCGTTGTAGAAGTCGGTGTCGTGCTGCTCCAGGCTAGCCCAGAGGTCCACGTCGTAGTGGTCCGTGTCCTGACGAGCGAGCAACATGCGCGTCCCGCTTGCCATGGCCTGTCCTTCGATCCGGTAGTGGTAGGGCGCCATGGCGCGCAGGTTCACCAGGTGGATCTCGCCGGCTCCCTGCTCGAAGGCGGAGCTCTGCACGGGCTCCAGGCCACGACCCTCGAGGCGCAGTACGATCAGCTGCGTCGTCTGCGCCGTCGAGAGGTCGGCGCCGGTGTTGAAGACGAGCGCCTTGCCGGAGGGGAGCACCGTTTGCAGGGCCATCGAACGCTGCATCACGGCGAAGCGTTCGATGCGCTCGGCGGCGACGTCGTAGACGACTCCACCGTTGTCGTTGTTCGTCAGGCCCGAGAGCTCCATCTCGGCCGACTCGATCGGGCCGGTCGGCGTGCCGTGGCTGAGCGCCAGCGACAGACGCGTTCCGCCCTTCGCCGGGGCGGCGCTCACCTCGAACTCGAGGCCGCTCGTCATCGTCATCAGGGTCGGATCGAGAGCGAAGGCCTCCTGGGCGACCTCGACGTCGTAGTCACCGACGAAGCTGTGGTAAGTCGTGTTCGAAACCCGTCCGCCGCCGGCGAAGTTGATGAGTAGGCGATAACTCTCCGAGGCACCGCCCCGCTCCGCCATCGCGAGCAGGCGCCGCGCCTGGGACAGGTCCACGACGCCGCTGACCGGGCCGGCGTTCGACGGGCCGCGCGGGATCTCGATGACGTCGACGAGGAGGTGGGTCTGCGAGGACTGCGCCTGCGCGACGAATCCGAGGATCTCCTGGACGCGGGCCTGGACGGGCTCGGGGGCGCGCAGCACGAGCTTGCCGTCGTTGCTCATCCAGAGCATGCGACCCTCGAACTCGACTTCCTCTCCGAGGAGGCTGTAGACGAGCTCGTAGGTGCGGTCGAAGTCCATCGACTGCACCTCCTCGACGTCGTACTCGTCGTAGAGCTCGCGGTTGTGGGAGGCGGGGAAGAGGCGGATGCCGCTCGCGCTGCGGTACTCCCCCGACATCGCGCCGAGGTCGTAGCTGCGAACGACCGAGTCGTTCTCGGGGTCGCTGAGCGCGGAGTGGACCGGACCGCCGGTCGCGAAGGAGGAGGCGCCGGCGACGAGCGCGACGAGGAGACAGTCGAGAATCATGAGGAGGAGTCCTGTGTGGCTCGGTCGCGCGCACTCAAGAAGGGACGAAGCCCACGCGCCAGTTTGTAGATCGAAGAAGTCGTCCCCGAGCCGGCCTTGCGCCGGCGCAGCAGCCCGAGGAGGTTCCGTAGGTCGCGCTCCTCGGCGCCCTCGAGGGCGCGCTGGACCGCGGGGTCGCCACCGAGGGCGTGCAGCGCGACGAGGCCGCTCGCGGCCAAGAGGCGCTCGTGCTCGCGCAGGTCGGCGAAGAGCGCCAGGAGCAGCTCGACGTCGGTCTCGTCGCCGACCTCACCGATGGCGAGGAGCACGTCGCGGCGCAGCTCCTCGGGCATCTGGACACCCTGCGCGAGCACGCGCAGGCCGTGGACGGCGAGCGGGTCCTCGGCGCCGATCAGGAGCTCGGCGAGCACGACCTGGTGGAGGACGGGCAGCTGCTCCGCGTGCGTGGCGAAGCGCTCGGCGTCGAACTCCAAGCTCTGGCCGACGAGAGCGTCGAGCGTGTCGGAGGACGTGCGCTGATCCTCGGCGAGGACGATCAGCGCGGCGACCCCGGCCTCGCCCGCGACGCGCGGCAGCTCCGAGCGCACGAGGGCGGCGTGGCGCCGGTCGCGAGCGTGATCGAGAAGCCACTCCGCTGCGGCTTCGGGTTGCAGCTGCGTCGCGCAGCGCACGAGCATCTCGGGGTCCCGCGCGCGCGGCGCTTCGTCGAGCGCGTCCGCCAGCCACTCCGGGGCGGCGGGCATGCGCTCGAGCGCACCGAGCAGCTCCTCGAACGGCAGCGCGCCGTCCTCGCCGAGAGCGAGCAGCACGCCGACGGCGTGGTCGTCGAAGCCGACGAGCGCCTCGAGCAGGTCGCTCTGTGCGGGCGCTCGTGGCGCGGGGGTCTCCTGCGACTCCGCGTTGCGCGACGGAGCTTCGAGCAGCGCGACTTCGCCGGCGGCGGCTCGCTCCCGGGCGAGCTGGTCCGCGATGCACCGCGCCGCGGCCTCGCTGCCCGCATCGGACAGCGCCAGCAGCGCGGCCTCGCGCAGATCCGGTCGGCGCAGCGCGCTCGCGAGCCCATCGAAGCCGGCCTCGCCGGCATCGGCGAAGGCGTCCACGACGACGAACTGCAGGTCCTCGCGCTCGAGGGCGTTCTCGAGGCGGGGCCAGGTCGCGCGATCGCCGCGGCGGCCGAGGTAGCGCGCTGCGAGCACCGCGATGTTCGCGTCGTCGTCGTGCAGCGCGCCCTCGACGAGCCGCAGTACGGGCCAGTCCTCCGAGCGCAGGTCGGCCGTCGACTCGTCGAAGCGCCGCACGAACGCCGTCAGGTCTTCGAGCCGCGGCGACGGGCCCAGACCCTCGGCGGCGGCCAGCAGGCGACCGCGGACCTCGCCGCGCGCGCGCCCCAGGCGCTGGGCATCGACGGGGTTCGGGTTGCGCGGAGCAGTCGTTTCAGTGGCGGTTGCGCCAGAAGTCACCGCGCCCGGGTCCGAGGGGGAACGGACCGGTGCGGGAGTCGTCGTGTTCGTCGGCGCGTCCGTGGCGCTCGACGTTGCGACCCCGGTCGCGGAAGCGACGCCGGTCGCGTCGTTCTCGAGCGCCTGCCCTGCGACGGCGGGGGAGGGGCCTCCAGCTCCGTTCTGCGAGGAGTCGCTGCCCCGCTCGCTCCACACCAGCGCGAGCGCGAGGCTCGCCGCCGCGGCGACGGCCGCCCACGTGACCAGCGGCGCGCGACGGCGGGACGCGGGCGCAGCGGCACCGCGCGCGGCCTCGACCCTCGCGCGGATCGCGGACACGGAGTGCTCGACGTCGATGCGCTCGAGCGGGGGCTCGGGCATGCGGGCGAGCGCTTCGCCGAGCGCGTCGCCGCGCTGCAGCCGCTCGCGGCACGCCGCGCAGCGCTCCAGGTGGGCGTCGAGCTCGAAGCCCACTTCGAGGGCGAGCCTCTCGTCGATGCGGCGCTCGAGCGCGCGGCGGGCGTCGCGGCACTTCATCGCGCGTCCTCCCCGTCGCTGCGCGGGTCGTCACCCGTGGTGTACGGACGCAGCCAGCGCTCGAGCCGCCGGCGCGCCTTCATGACGTGCACGCGCGCCGTCTGCGGCGTGCACTCGAGCACGTCGGCGATGTCCTCGTAGTCGAGGCCTTCCTGCGTGCGCAGCACCAGCGCCACGCGGTGCTTGTGCGGCAGCCGCTCGAGCGCGGCGCGCAGGCCGGCCTGCAGCTCGCGCTGCACGCTCGCGCCAACCGGTGTCTCCCTCGGGCTGGCGGGCTCGCGCTCCTCGACCGGCAGCGGCACCGGTTGCAGTCCGCGCGAGCGACCCCGGAAGTGATCGCGCGAGCGGTGCACCGCGATGCGGAAGAGCCACGTGCCGAAGGAGGACTCGCCGCGGAAGTGCTGCAGCGAACGCTGAGCCTTCAGGAAGCAGTCCTGGGCCAGGTCTTCAGCGTCTTCGTGGTTACCGATCATGCGAAACAGGAGGGCGTAGACGCGCGGGAAGTGCAGCCGGACCAGTCGGTCGAACGCATCGAGGTCGCCCGTGCGAGCGAGCGCGAGCGCCTGGGCCTC
Source organism: uncultured Planctomycetaceae bacterium (assembly GCA_964352415.1). Taxonomy (GTDB): domain Bacteria; phylum Planctomycetota; class UBA1135; order UBA1135; genus JABACD01. Next base: position 8,404 of record CAYGST010000096.1, read on the forward strand.
GTCCTCGGCGTCGGCGAGCGGATCGGCCATCGCGTAGCGAGGGCGCCGCTTCAGCGAGCGCTCCCACATGAACTCGGGCCTCCGTCCCGCCTCTTCTCGGAGAGGCTCAGCAGCACGTCCTTCGTCATCGCGCCCTTGGACGCCGGGGTCGTGGGGCTGTTGATGGTCGTTCTCAGGCGAATTCACGGTGGCCTCTAGTCGCGCTCCACCAGGAAGATACGACGCCTGGGGCATCCGTGGCGGAGAGGGGGCGCCGGGCCGGGAGAACCGGTCCGCGGTGGACCTCGGGCCCGCGGTCGGGCCGTGGGGCGAAGCACTCGAGGCGGGGACACGATCCGCAGCCGGGTAGGCTCCGAGCTCCGGTCACGCCCCCCGTGAGTCCTCGAAGCCCACCTTCATGAACACCGAACCCGCCGTCCGCTTGGGCACGCCACCGCCCACGGATCTGTCCGCCGCCCGCGTCGCCCTGCACTTCGCCGTCCAGCCGCTCGCTGCCGCGGCCTACGCCCTCTTGCCCGCGCGGGACGATCACGTTCAGAGCTCGATCGGCTGGGACGCCGAGCGTCGACGCTTCGTCGGTCAGGAGCTGCCGCAGGGCCGGCGCGCCTTCCTCGACCCGCTCGCCCTGCGCCTCGGCGTGCAGGACGACGCCGCGCGCGAGGTCGCGTCGTTCCCGGTCGCCGGCGCCACGCTCGAAGACCTCTTCGCGGATCTGGCGCAGGTCCTCGACGCGCCGCAGCTGTCGCTGCCGACCTACGACCTGCCGGACTCACCGCTGACGTCGGGTGCACCGTTCTCCGCCCCGGGCCCGCAGGCCCTGCAAGAGCTGGTGCGCTGGTTCGAGCTCGGGGCGTCCCTCGTCCCGCAGCACTCCCGCGCGTACCTGAACGACGCACCGATGCGCGGCTGGCCGCACCACTTCGACCTCGCGGCCCTGCACTCCCTCGACCCGACCCTCGACCCGGAGCAGGCCCGCTCGATCAACGTGGGCCTCTCACCTGGCGACGACGCCTACGAGGAGCCCTACCTCTACGTCACGCCCTACCCCGCGCCGAAGGCCGCCGTTCTTCCTCCGCTCCTGCACGGCCACTGGCACACCGAGAGCTACACCGCCGCCATCCTGACGGCCACCGAGATCGTCGCCGCCGGCAGCGCCGGCGACCAGCACACCCTGTCCGAGGCCTTCCTCGAGAACGCCACGGACCTGGCGCTCTCCCTCCTCGATCGCTGAGCGCGACCGGCTCGCCGCTCCCTGCTCTCCTGCGCCAGCCCCCAGTCCTGTGCCAGGAGTGAGGGGAGGCTTCAGGTCTCAGGACGAGGTGTCCAGGGCAGCGTTCATCTCGAGCGGAGAACGACACCTCGACGAGGTGACGGCGCCCCACATGAACGCCTGAAGCTCCTAGCAGTCCGTGGTGGAGGGCGTCGGTCTGGGGCGAAATGACTTTTGCCACGGGCTGCTAGCAGCCCCTGGTGGAAGTGCTTTCACCACGGGCTTCTGGAGATGGGTCACGGGTCATCGCGGCAGGGAAGGTCGATCAGTTCGCCCGCGGACTCAGCACCGACCGGTATCTCCACGAAGCTGCCGTTTCCATCAGCACCGTCTCCACAGGGGTACTGAACTCTGAACAGACCCTCGCCAGAAAAGGCAACACGGACCCGGTTCTGCCTGCCACCCGGCTTCGATCCGTAGGTAGCAAGCAGGGAACTCTCGACGACCTCATGGGGCCCCGTTAGTGATTCAATTTCGAGACTGCTCCACCACTCCACGGGGATCTCTTCACCCGAGTCATCGGTGGCCCGGAGGACAACGAAGGGGTTGGCGTCGAGTTCGACCAGGTGAGTATTCCAGCCCACCTGAACCGAGATCGTGTCCTGTTGGGAGCCACTCCCGGGTGCCGAAGAGACGATCCTGATCTCGCCCGGCAGAGACAAGACACTCCATGCCGTTGAGTGTGCATCCAAGGTCTCGCCACCGCCTCGCTCGGCCAAGAAACGCAAGTCGGACTTCGGGTCCAGCGCCATGACGAAGACGCCTTGAGCGTCGGGCTTGGGGCCAACGACATCCACGAGAGTTCGGGCGAGGGAAGGTATGACAATGTCATAGCTTGTTGTTTCGCCTGGCATCACCGTGACCGGGAAGTCCAGGCTCAGCGGTTCGAACCTGAGCAGGTACTCGCCTGCGGGGATCTCATCGAGACTCCAATACCTCACGGGGGAGTCGAAGCTGGACCCAACGTTGAGAGACATGTCGTGCACGGCGCGCCGCCTCTTGCTGGCCCGGAGAGAGGCCAGGCCTACGCTTGCCTCTTCCTGAGTGAGTACCAGCGCCGCTTTGGTGAACGCCTCCATGTCCCGCCAGGTGTCTTCTGATTGGATCGTCAAGCTGCCATGGAGACTTCCGTGGCTCTCAGCCTCGGGCATGCTCGCACCCCTCAGGGAGACGGAGGTGGACTCACCGGCACGGAGCCGAACAGGTTCGGACCTGTCGATCTCCAAATTGGTGATTGGCGATCCATCCCCGACCGCCAGACGGGCGCTGTACAGCCCCGGAGGTAGCCCGTCGAAAGCTACGGCGTCTCCCTCCATGAACGTGTACAGAGCAATAGGGGCCCCCTCGGTTCCTTCATGCACGACGACCTGCTGTCCGCGAATCTTCTGGAAATCCTCGATCAGGACACCGAGGTTGGATGCAAGCTGAAGATCTCTCTCAATGACTTCGCCAGGAGTGACCTCGCTTGAATTGATCTGGATCCAAGCATGTGCTTCCCCCTTGACCCAGTAGGGGGTGGCTTGCTCGTCTGTTGCAGGAAGGTAGACCGGGCTACCATCGCTGGAGGCAATGACCGGGCTGGTCAGGTCCACGTTTCCGGGGTGTAGGTAGCGGTCGGACATGGCATCCCTGTGGCCGAACGGTCGCTTCCTTGTTTCGAAGGGGACGGGCTCCGAGTGCGCTGAGCTGCGCACCTTGAGGAAAGCCCCAGCGTAGGCGTAGCAGCGAATCGCTTTCACCGATGGGTCGTCCAAGCGAGTTGGCAGGACCGCCAAGCGCTCGGAGCCTCGCGAAATGCCAGTCAGGGTCGGCGGAGTCCCGGACGGCGTTGGCTCCTTCGGCAGAAGGCGTCCATTGGCGATCAGGATCTCTGCTGTTTCCGTGCCTCTCTGCAGGGTCGCCAAGCCACTATCGAGAGGCGTCCACTCGCCCCCGAACTCCTCTTGGACGAGCACGTTCAACTGCAGCAGTGTGGCTGCGAGGGATCTGTCCTGCGACTCTACATCGGAGGTGGGCGCTGAATGCCTGCTGGAGTCAGTGCCACCGACCAACGGCACGCTCTCAGCGGGGTGCTCCTGAGCTTTCGGAGAAGGCGTTGATGCAGCTTCGCCAGTTCCGCTCGAGCCAGGGGTGCCTTGGATCCAGAGCGCAGCCAGGACAGCAATGACAAGGGCGGCTAGGGCGAGGAGTGTTGTCTTCGGCTTGCTCGAAATAGTCATATGCGTTGGGCCTTCCCCGTATGAGGTGTCAGTGTCGACGCCGGAGGC
>CAYGST010000097.1:0-11902 GCA_964352415.1 uncultured Planctomycetaceae bacterium
CCGGTTCCACGGCCGCGGCGCCGGCGGGGCCGCGGCAGGCACCCGCCGGGGGGTCAGGGAGGGGGTCTTCGTCATGGATTGTGAAGGCCGTGGAGTCGGCCGGACCACCCCGATACAGATGCTGGGAGGGGGGAGGCCCGGGGTTTACCCACGGGGTCAAACAAGGCTACCCCACAACGTGAAGTTTCGGCAAGAGGAAGGGAACATCCGTTCCCACGGGCTTCCGGAACCCTCCCCCATTCCATCCAGAGGGGTCTGGACGTAGGATCCTTGGCCCTCTCGCGGCCCCCGGGCCGCGCCGCGCCCGTAGCTCAGCTGGATAGAGCGTTGGCCTCCGAAGCCAAAGGCCACAGGTTCGAATCCTGTCGGGCGCACCACCCCCCTCTCCTTGCTTGTCGGGCAGCGGCTCGAGAGACGGCGCCGGAAACGGGCCACCCCGAGGTCCGGAAGAGGCCCCGGGACCCGAAGCCCCCGACCGAGGCTCAGTCCCGGTGAGCTTGGCCGGCTGCGCGCAGCAGCGCTGCCTCGACCTGCCCGAAGGTCGCCTCGCGATCGAACTCGCCCCGCCGCGCGCGGGCGGCCGCGACGTAGCGCGCGCAGAGCTCGGGGTCGTCGAGCAGCCGGCCGATGGCCGCGGCGAGCCCTTCCGAGTCACCCGGATCGACGAGCAATCCGTTGACCTCGTGCTCGACCACCTCGGGGTTGCCGCAGACGTCACTGGCGATCATCGGCGCGTCGAGGTGCAGCACCTCGAGCAGCGTGTGGGACAGCCCCTCGTAGCGGGAGTTCAGAACGAAGACGTCGCAGGCGCGGATGTACTTCGGGATCTCGGCGTGCGGGACATTGCCGAGGAACTTCGCGCGGTCGGCCACGCCGAGGTCGACGGCGAGCTGCTTCCACTCGTCCTCCATGTCGCCGTCCCCCGCGATGAGCAGGTGCACGTCGTCCGGGAGGTGAGTCAACGCGCGCAGGATTCCGTCGACGCGCTTCCAGATCATCAACCGGCAGATGGTGAGCACGTACTTCTTGCCGGGCTCGAGTCCGAGCTCGGTGCGCAGCGCGTCGCTCTTCACCGGCACCTCGTCCGTGTTCGGCCCGTGGTAGGCGTTGAAGACCTTCTGGACCTTCTCGGGCGGAACGCCGTGGCTCTGAATCAGGATCTGCCGCAGGAATTCGGAGCAGCTGATGATGTGCGTGCACCAGCCCCACCAGGTGCGCTGCAGGAAGCGCGTGAGCTTGACCTGCCAGCCGTAACTCTTGCCCTGAAAGGTCACGATGTCGTCGTCGCCGCACCAGCCCTTGCGGTGCGCGATCTCCCACGAGCCGTCGACCATGATGCGGATCATGACGGGCTTGCCGCGGAGCTTGCCGGCGAGCACGTGCAGCAGCGCGAGGTGCTCCTGCACGTAGACGACGTCGTACTTGCCCGCCGACCTCAGCACGGCGAAGAACGCCTTCAGGTAGCGGATCGGCAGAGGTCCCCGCGGGATCGCCTTGACCTCGAAGGGGAACCCCGTCGGCGCGAGGTCCGAGCAGAACGCCACGACGCCCACTTCGTGCCCGCGCTCGACCAGGTACCGAGCGAGGCTGGGGACGTAGACGGCGGGCCCGCCGAGGTCCGGCGGGAACACCGGAGACGTGATCAGGACGCGCATTCCGTGGAGCGAATCGGCCGAGTCGGCGCAGGAGCTGAAGGCCTCGGCGAGGGCTTCGGGCTCAGCTCCCGGAGTTGACCGGCTCGTCGACCTGGAGCGTCTCGCCGCGGTTGGCGGTCCGGTCGCCGGCGATGGCCAGCAGCCGCTCCTTGGTGATGTCTCCCGTAGGATACTCGCCGTTGAAGCAGGCGTTGCAGAAGTCGCCGATCTTGGCGTTGCCCTCGCGCGCGGCGTCGTTCATCGCCTCGCGATCGAGGTACATCAGGTGATCGACTCCGAGCTCGGCGGCGATCTCGTCGTTCGTCCGGTCCGTCGCGATGAACTCCGTCTTGGTCGCCATGTCGATGCCGTAGGGGCACGGCGCAACGAGCGGAGGAGAGGTGGAGGCCAGGTACACCTTGTTGGCTCCGGCGTCGCGCACCATCTGGACGATGCGCTTGGAGGTGTTGCCGCGCACGATCGAGTCGTCGACGAGCAGGACGTCGCGCCCCTCGAACTCGAGCTTGATCGGGTTCAGCTTGCGGCGCACCGAGTCGTTGCGGCTCGCCTGGTTGGGCATGATGAACGTGCGCCCGATGTAGCGGTTCTTGACGAGGCCTTCGCGATACGGGCGGCCGAGCTCCTGCGCCATGGCGAGCGCGGCGTCGCGCGAGGAATCGGGGATGGGGATCACCGAATCCGGGATCGGCGCTCCGGCCGCCTTCCACTGCTGCGCCAGCTTCTGCCCGAAGCGCGCGCGCGTCTTGTAGACCGAGATGTCATCGAGCATCGAGTCCGGGCGAGCGAAGTAGACCCACTCGAAGATGCAGGGACGGTGCGGCTTGTCCGCGAGCTTCGCGTTGTGCACGCGTCGATCCGCGTCGATGAACATCGCCTCGCCGGGGCCGATGTCGTGGGTCTTCTTGTAGCCGTTGATGTCGAGGACCACGCTCTCGCTGGCGCAGGCGAACCACTGGCCCTCTTCCGTCGTCTTCTCGCCGAAGATGATCGGCTTGATGCCGTACGGGTCACGGAAGGCGATCATGCCGACGTCCGGCAGGGTCGCGACGACCGAGTAGGCACCCTTCACGAGCCGGAACACCTCGCTGACCGCGTGGAAGAGGTCGTCCGGCAGGATGTCGGTCGCCTTGCGCGACTCGAGCCGCTTGTCGAGCGCACGGGCGAAGACGAACAGGATCACCTCGAGGTCGCAGGAAGAATTCAGCCGCGTACGGCTGCCGCTGAAGCCCTGCAGCAGCTCGGCGTAGTTGCTGACGTTCCCGTTGTGCGCCATCGCGATGCCGATGGGGTACGTCAGGTGGAACGGCTGGGCGTCGTCACCGCGGTTCGTGCCGATCGTGGGGTAGCGGACGTGCCCGACCCCGACGTTGCCGCGCAGGCGCCCCATGTTCTTCTCGTCGAAGATCTCCAGCACCAGGCCGAGCCCCTTCTTGACGTGGAAGGCGTCCGTGAAGGTCGTGATGCCCGCGGCGTCCTGTCCGCGGTGCTGAACGGCCAGGAGGCCCTCGTAGATCTCACCCGCGACGTCGACGTCGTCCGGGCCATAGATACCGATGAATCCGCACATGGGGCTGGTTGGGGAACCTCTGGGGATCGAAGAGAGGCGAAGGGGCGACCAATTTAGACGATCCCCTCCCCTGCACTCACCTCCGCGCGGCAGAACTCTGACGCGCCGGTTCCCAGTGCAGCCGCCCACCGCCCCGGAGGGGAGGTATCCTGAGGCGCCCCGATGCCCGTCCGGACCCACAGCATCCCCATCCAGCGCCTGCAGCGCGCCGACCGCTCCCTCGGCCGGCTCGTCTGCACGCTCTTGCAGCCCTGGCGCGCCCTGCGCCGCCTGCGGCGTCACGAGCGTGAGGGTGCGGCTCCGAAGCGCGTGCTGCTGATCAAGTTCTGGGGCCTCGGCAGCCTCCAGCTCCTGACCCCGGCCGTCGCCACCCTGCGGCGCCGCCACCGCGGCGCCGAGCTCGTCCTCCTGACCCTGCGCGAGAACGAAGCCTTCGTCCGGGGCCTCGGCGTCTTCGACGACGTCCTGAGCCTCGACGTTCGGGTCGGCAGCTGGACCGCGATGACGCGGCGCATCCTGGGCCTCGTCCGGGACCTGCGGGCCGCAGCCTTCGACCGCGTCTACGACTTCGAGTTCTTCACCTCGTTCTCGGCCGTCGTGTCCTTCCTCACCAGCGCGCCGCGCACGTTCGGCTTCAGCTCGACCTCGGTCTGGCGGGGCGATCTGCACACGGACGGCGTCACCTTCAACCGCTACTGGCACGTCGCCCGCAACTTCCGCGCCCTCGCTGGCGGCGAGACCGGTGAGGCCGTCGCGACCGACGAGCTGACCGGCTTCCCGGTCCAGGACGGCGACCGCAGCGGCCTCACGAAGAAGCTCCACGCCGCGGGCATCCCCGAGGGCGCCGGCTACGTCGTTCTCAACCCCAACGCCGGCCGGCTCTCCCTCGAGCGCCGCTGGCCGCCCGCCCACTTCGCTTCCCTCGCCCAGCGCACCCTCACGGCCACCAACCGCCACCTCGTCCTGATCGGCTCCCCCGCCGAGCGCGAGTACACGGCGGGCGTGCGCGCCGCGGTCACCGGCGACGACGGCGGGCGCCTCGTCGACCTCGCGGGTGAGCTCTCGCTCGGCGAGCTGTGCGCGCTGCTCGAGGGCGCCGAGGCCGTCGTGACGAACGACTCCGGGCCGATGCACCTCGCCGCCGCGCTCGGCGCGCCGACCCTTGGCTTGTTCGGGCCTGAGACGCCGCTCATGTACGAGCCGCTCGGCCCACGCGCCGAAGCGCTCTACCGCCCGACGGTCTGCAGCCCGTGCATCAACGTCCACCAGGGCAAGATCGCGACGTGCATCCACAGCCGGCCCGAGTGCCTCGTCAACATCTCGGTCGACGAGGTCTGGGGCTGGGTCGAGCGCCAGGTCGGAGGCGCCCGGCCGCCGCTGCGCCTCGCCGCACCGGCCCTTCGCGCAGCGCGCGAACCAGAAGCCCAGCGCGCACCCCGCGCCCAGGAAGCGAAGCGCGCCCAGGACGCCTGAGCCGTGCGCGTCCTGCTGCTCAACCCGCCCGGTCGCGAGACGTACATCCGCGACTACTTCTGCTCGAAGACGACCAAGTCGAACTACCTGTTCCACCCGGTCGACCTGCTCGGCCTCTCGGGCACGCTGGCCGAGCGCTACGACGTCCAGGTCCTCGACTGCATGGCGGAGCGCCTCGACCCCGCCGCGGCCCGCGCGCGCGTCGACGCCTGGGACCCGGCCGTGATCGTCTCGCTCGTCGGCTCGGTCAGCTGGGACGAGGACCGGGTGTTCCTGGCCGAGCTACACGCCTCGGGCAGGCGCGTGTTCGCGATTGGCGACGTTCTGCATGAGGACGCCGAGGCGCGCCTCGGCGAGGAGCCCTGGCTCGAGATCGCGCTCGACGACTTCACGAACCTCGACGTCGTGTACGGGATCGAGCGCGACTTCGCGTCGCTCGAGCGCGCGACCTGGCGCGACGCGCGCGGCATGATCCACGCGCGCCATGCCACACACGCCGCCAAGGAGTTCCGCCTGCCGCGCCCGCGGCACGAGCTGTTCCCGAAGGATGGCTACCGCTTCTCGTTCGCGCGTCAGCCGCGCTTCGCGACGGTGCTCAGCGACTACGGCTGCCCGTACCCGTGCACTTTCTGCGTGATCGGAACCCTGGGCTTCAAGACGCGCCCGGTCGAGGACGTGCTCGAGGAGCTCGATACGCTGCGCGCTGACGGGGTCAACGAGGTCTTCTTCATGGACCAGACCTTCGGCATCCGCCGAGAGCGCGCATTCGAGCTGTGCGACGCGCTGGCCGAGCGCGGCGATCTCTCGTGGACGGGCTTCACGCGCCCCGACACGGCGGACGACGAGATGCTGCAGGCCATGAAGCGCGGCGGTTGTCACACGGTCATCATGGGCGTCGAGTCGGCCTCGGACGAGCTGCTCTCGCTCTACAAGAAGGGCTACGACGCGAGCAGCGTCGCCGGCGCGTTCGAGCGTGCGAAGGCCGCCGGGCTGCGCACGGTCGGCACGTTCATCGTCGGCCTGCCCGAGGACACGCGCGAGACCCTCGAGGACACGCTGCGACTCGCCCAGGGGCTCGAGCTCGACTTCATGAGCCTGAACGTCGCGGTGCCGCGCTTCGGCACCGACTTCCGCGGGCAAGCGATCGAGGACGGACTCGCGAGTCGCAGCGACCTCGTCATGGATCAGGGCGGCGCCGCGGCGCATCTCCCGACCGGCGCGATGACCCGCGACGAGGTGCTCTCCTTCAAGAAGCAGATGGTGCGCCGCTTCTACCTGCGACCGAGCTACCTCTGGCGCAGGCTGCGCACGGTCAACGGGCCGACAGAATTCATCGGTCAAGTGCGCGAAGGCCTCGCGCTGCTCGGTCGCAACGTCTGAGCGTCGCGGAAGGATTTGCGCGCGCACGACCACGCCTTCCCTCTCCGGAGCCCCATGCACGCCACCCACCTCGAGTGCAGCGAGTGCGACTACCGCGCCGCGCTGGACCACCTCGCCACGCTCTGCCCCGAGTGCCACGGGCCGCTGGTCGTGCGCTACGACCTCGCCGCCGTGCGCGCGAGCGTCGACCGCGACGCGCTCGCTGCTCGCGAGTCGACGATGTGGCGCTACCGCGAGGTGCTGCCGCTCCCCGACCCCGCGAAGGCCGTGACGCTCGGCGAGGGCGGAACGCCGCTGCTCCCCACCTGCCGCCTCGCGCACGAACTCGGCCTCGAGCGGCTGTCGATCAAGGACGAGGGTCAGAACCCGACCGGCTCGTTCAAGGCGCGCGGCATGAGCGCCGCGGTGTCGATGGCGAAGCACCTCGGAGCGCAGGCGATCGCCGCGCCGTCCGCCGGCAACGCGGGCGGCGCGATGGCCGCTTACGGCGCGCGCGCGGGGCTCCCGGTGCACGTCGCCATGCCCCAGGACGTGCCGATCGTGAACCGCATCGAGGCGGAGGTCTGCGGCGCTGAGGTCACGCTGATCGACGGCAACATCGCCGACTGCGGCAAGTGGATCGCCGAGCGCGCCGAGGAGCGCGGCTGGTTCCAGCTCTCGACGCTCAAGGAGCCGTACCGTGTCGAGGGAAAGAAGACGATGGGCTACGAGCTCGCGGAGCAGCTCGGCTGGACGCTGCCCGACGTGATCCTCTACCCGACAGGCGGCGGCACGGGCCTGGTCGGCATGGCCAAGGCCTTCGACGAGCTGCGCGAGCTCGGCTGGCTCCCGAAGGACGCCAAGCAGCCGCGCTTCGTCGCCGTGCAGGCGCGCGGCTGCGCGCCGATCGTGAACGCGTTCCACTCGGGCGACCTGAAGGCCACGCCGATCGAGGAGCCGTTCACCTGCGCGTCGGGCCTGCGCGTGCCCGGCGCCGTCGGCGACCGCTGGATGCTGCGCGTCCTACGCGGCTCGGAGGGCACCGCCGTCGCGGTCAGTGACGACCAGCTGATGGAGGCGACTCGCCGCATCGGACGCACCGAGGGGATCTTCGCCGCTCCGGAGGCCGGCGCCCTCGTCGCAGCACTCGAGACGCTCATCGCCGACGACTGGGTGCGGCCGGACGAGCACGTCGTCCTCTTCTGCACCGGCGCGGGCATGAAGTACATCGAGTGCTTCTGAGCGCGCTAGCGCCAAGACGAACGCGGGCCCCCGTCCGGGTTGGACGGGGGCCCGCGGCGTCTCCGAGAGCCGGCGTCAGTTGTTGACGCCGTTCTTGTAGCCCTTCTGGTTCGGGGCGACGTCCCATACGTCCGGCCAGCCGTCGGCGTCCGCGTCGGCGCGGTACGGGAGGTTCTGGCCGTAGGCGGCGTCGAGGTTCGTAGCGCAGAAGGACGTCACCGTGTCGCCGTCGACGTTGGCGTAGTCGCCCTGGATCTGGACCGGCGTCTGGAACAGCCACTCGGCGTTGAAGCGCTCGATGCCCGTGTCCTTGCCCGCGACCTGGAAGCTCGTGGCGATCGTGCCGTCACCGTCGATGTCGGCGGGCAGGCTCTCGATGTCGTACAGCTGCAGGCCGCGCAGGAGCGTCAGCACAGCGGAGCGCACCTCATCGGTCGAACCGAGCCAGCGCGCGCGCGAGCCTGCCGCCTCGCCGCCGTGGCGCAGGATGACGTCCTCGAGCGTGAGGCTGCGGCCATCGTGGCCCCAGGGGAAGCCGCTGCCGACGCCCCACAGCGGCGCAGTGCGCCACACGCGGTTGAGCGTTCCGCCGAAGTCCATCTCCTCGAAGCCCTCGCCGAGGTCGTGGTGCTTGAAGTCGGTGAACAGGTCCTCGACCAGGAAGGCGTCGCGGCGCGGCGTGTAGATGCCGGCGTTGACGTCGTAGAGCGGCACGAGCGCGCCCTTCATGCCGCCGCTGCCGGCGTCATAGGTCACGTCGAGGTCGAACAGCCGCCGATCCCCGTCGAAGTGCGCGTCCTGCTCGCGAATCTCCCACTCCGCCACGTGGCAGGAGGTGCAGCCGATCGTCTTCAGGGCGCGAACGCCGTTCTGGAACTGCTGCGCGGTGCCACGGAAGGCCGGACGGGGCGCGTTCAGCATGAACCACTCGGCGAGGTCGAGGTCGCCCTCGCTGATCTCGTTGAGGTAGCCGTCCTGGTCCGGATCGTCGAGGCTGTAGCCGTTCGGGTGGACCTGAAGGCCCTGGTCGGGCGCGCGGTGCGTCGACGGGAACTGCACGGCGCCCGAGAGCGTCGGCACGCTGACGCCGTCGCTGTTCGGGTCGTCGAGCGTCGACGGGTCGTAGGCTTCGAGCCCGCCATGGGCGATCCAGGGATCCCACAGGAAGGCGCGGTTGGTCGGGTTGAGCGCCGTGCGGCCGTTGCCCTGGCCCCAGCCCCAGACGACCATCTCGAGGTTGAAGCCGAAGGTGTTCACGCCGTCGACCTGAAAGGCCCAAGGCACGTGGACGCCGTTCTGGTCGACGTACCAGATGCGGAAGATGTTGTTGAGCTGCGGGACGCCGGTCGAGCCGCCGGTCAGCTTGAGCGATCCATAGTCGATCGAGGTTCCGCCGACGACTGCCTCGACGCGCACGGGATCGGCCGCCGTCTGCGACTCGGCGATGCTGATCCAGCCGTCCCCGTTCGCGTCACCCTGGCGCAGGATGTCGGCGCGCACCTGCAGCGCGAGCATCTCCATGATGCCTGCGCCGTAGTAGTGCGGCGTGTTGCGGCCGAAGCCCGAGTCCTTCGAGAAGTTGACGCCGCCGCCAGGGTTCCCGTTCGGGAGGTTGTGGCAGCCGGCGCAGCTCGTCTGATTGTTCGCCGTGATCTTCGCCGACTCGTTGTCGGGGTTCAGGCCCCCGAAGTTCGAGACCAGAGCGCTGAAGACACCGTCACGGTCCCTGAACTCGCGGAAGTTCAGGTTGCGCCCGAGCTGGTACGCGAGGAACGGGTCCTTCTGGATGAAGTACGCCGTGCCGCCTTGCAGGTTCGGGTCCGTCGTGTGGACCGCGCGTACGCGCTGGTTCTTGACCGAGCGCCCTGAGAGGTCGACGGCCTTGGAGCCGCTACCCGGAGTGTCACCGCGTTCGGCGAACTGGGCGAAGGACGGGGCGGTGAGGGCGAGGAGTCCGGCCGCGAGCCCGAGGGCGCGGTAGCGGGCGATTCGTAGGTCCATAGCGCGATGAAACAGGGACGGAAGGAACGGTCCGACTAACCCTATCCCCAGATCACCCGGTCGCCCACCCGGGTCGTCGAAAGCCACGGCGGGCCTCTGGTGTCCCTTCACGCCCCAGGGAACGCCCTTCTGCACGGGGAGGGCGACGAAATCGGGTCGCAACCTCTGGCCCCGTGGTGAGGCCCCCCGTTCTCCGCACCCGTGAGCCCGGAACCCGGGCGCTAGCGCTCGCCCTCTTCGAGGCGGGCCACGACGGCCTGGCGCAAGCGGCCACGCTGGTGCGCGGTCAGCTCGCCGCGGCGCTCGCGCTCCGCTCGACGCACGCCACGCAAGATGCGACGCCGACGTCGTGAGCTCGTCTCGCGCTGCAGGCCGCGGAGCGCGCGCCGCTGCAGACGCGGCGCGCTGCCGAGCATCGCCAGCGCGTGGCCGCGCGCGATCCCGGCCGACTCGAAGCGCTCGAGGGCGCGCGCGCGCTCCTCCGTCGAGTGCTGCTGCTGGGTGAAGCGCAGGGTCTTGGGCGACGGCTTGATCGACGTGAAGCCGGCGTGGTGCACCTCGACGCCCCACTCCTCGAGGCGCGCAGCCATCGCGCGCTCGAGCTCCTCGTCGAGCCCGCCCGAGAGCCGCATCTCCTCGCGGCCGGCCTGACGCACGATGTCCTGCACGAACAGTCCGAGCAGCTGCATCATCCCCTTCTCCAGATCGTCGATCTGGATCAGCGCCTTGCGCACGTCGACGACTTGATAGACGAGGTTGACGTCGACGAACCAGACGAGGCCGTCGCGCGAGGTCACGCGCTGATTCGGAACGTCCATCGTGCGCGAGCGCGTCGGCAGCACGCGCACGGTCTGGAAGTACGGGATCTTGAACACGAAGCCCGGCTCGATGACGCGCGTGGCGTGGCCGAAGCTGAAGAACAGCCCGGTCGTGCCGCTGCGGACCGTGGTGCCCATGGCGCGCATCGCGCCCCAAACCATCAGGAAGACGAGGTAGGGGTTCTCCTTCGCGAAGTCGATCGCCTGCTGCTTCGCGAAGGTGAGCGCGGTCTCGAACAGGCTCGACTCCGCCTCCGTCTCCTGGAGCAGCGCCAGACCTGCGAGGAGCGTCTCGCTCACTTGGTCTCGTCCTCGTCCTCATTGAGGCCGGAGTCGCCTTCGAGCTCCTCTTGCGTCTTCTGCGGCTTGCCCGCGTCCATCACGGACTGCGCAGCGTCATAGCCGCGCGTTGCGTCTGCCTTGCGGTCCGCCAGCGACGGATCGTCGCGCTTCGCCGTGGTCGCCACGACCGCGCCCGTGAGCAGGGCGACGGCGGCCTCGCTCGAGAGGCCTGCGCCGTGGAAGCGGTTGTAGAGCTCGAGGCGCTCGTCGGCGAGCATCTGCAGCTGGGTGATCTCGAGCGTCGCCGGCGACGGCGAGAAGTTGGAGAAGCCGAACTGCAGGATGCGCACGCCCCACTGCTCCTCGACGGGACGCAGGCGCTCGAGGATCTCCTCGATCATCTTCTCGGTGTCGCGCACGGTGACGCGGTCCTGCGCCTGCAGGACGCGCTGGACCGCCATGACAACGCGGTTCTCGAGGCCCGTGACCAGGTCGTCGATCTCGATGATCGCCTTGCGCAGATCGACGATCTGGTACATGACCTTGCAGTCGACCTCGTAGACGAGATCGTCGTTGAGCTGGATCGTCTGCGGCTCGAGATCGAGCGTCGTGTGCTTCGTCTCCTCGACCGAGTACTTCTGGAAGATGGGCACCTTGAAGTGCACTCCTGGGCCCACGACATTGCCCGCCCGGCCCAAGGTGAACTTGAGTCCGTGCTGGCCGTCGTAGACGACGACGAAGAGGCCGGTGATGGCGCCGAAGAAGTCGAGGGACATGAAGCGGTGTCGGTCTGGGGAGCTCTGGGATGCGCGAGGCAGTTTGGCGTGAGGGCTCCCCTGCGCAAACCCCCACGGCCCATTCGCGTCAGAACCTGTACTTCAGGCCGACGGCGAGGATGTTCGACCCGCCGTTGACGTCGTCGAAGAGCCCGAAGATCCCCGACCGGTGGTGGATGCGGAAGACGAAGTCGAGGTTCTCCCAGGACGGCGCGCCGAACGTGGCCTCCAGCAGCAGATAGTTCAGCAGCTGCGTCGCGCCGTCGTTCTCGCGGCTCGACTCCTCGATCTCAGGGACCTCGCTCGCCCATGAGAGCCCCTCGCCGAACGCGAACGAGGTGCGCACGACGTGGTTCCACGGGAGTCGCATCAGGCGCATCACGAGCAACGCGTTCAGCTCCCAGTGATCCTGGATGCCCCAGTGCTTCACGCCCTGCACCTCCCACTCCCAGCGGGCGCCGGCGCCGGGCACTTCGATGAACGGCTCGGAGTAGGCCACCGCGCCCATGTACGACTCCTCGGTGGTCAGGGGCTGCGCGAGCAGGATCTCCTCGGGCAGCGAGTGGTCGGCGAAGGCGCCGACGTAGGCCGTGATCGCCCGCTCGCCGGGCGCGGCGCAGCCGCCGGCGGCGAGAGCGAGGAGGAGCCCGATGATGGAGTAGAGACGTCGAATGGAGTGGCTGCGCATCACGCTTTCGGTCACGCGAAGGGGTCGCGAGGGGTCAGGGG
>CAYGST010000098.1:0-6955 GCA_964352415.1 uncultured Planctomycetaceae bacterium
GCGATCAGGCTGTGTAGAAGAGGTAGGCGCCGTCTTGGCTCCACTGCCCCTTCTCTTCCTGATACTTGGTGTTCTTGTCGACCAGGATCTGGCCGTCCTCCGCGAGCGTCACCTTGTAGCGCTCGAGCGGTCGGGGAGCCGGGCCCTCGATGTTGATGCCCGACCGGATGAAGCCGGAGCCGTGACACGGGCACTTGAACTTGTCGTCCGCGGGCAGCCAGTTCGGCGTGCAGCCGAGGTGGGTGCAGACCGTGGACAGCACGAAGAAGCCGCTGTCCTCGCGCACGACCCAGACGCCGTAGGCGGCCTTGAAGCGCTCGTCGACCGCGTTGTTCGCGAACTCGCTCGGGAAGCCCGCCTTGAACTCTTGCGGCGGCTCGTAGAGCACGTTCGGGAACAGGAAGCGAACGGCCGCGCCGAGGCCGAGCGTACTCGCCGCTCCGAACGCGGCCCAGGCCAGGCCGACGACGGACAGGAATCCGCGGCGAGTGGGCTCGCCCCGCAGCGGTGCGGAGACCAGCTCGGGTCCGGTGGTCTCGGGGCTCTCTTTCTTGGAGTCGGACATCGTGCTCGGGACGGGAGCGACGTGGGGCGGGGGCTCTCCTCAGGCTCCGTCGGCGACGGTGACCAGGGGGAATCGAGGGACCGGATCAGGCCTCTTGGACGAGGCACGACCAGGGATGCGGCCAGCAGAATGTCGCAGCGCCGGACGCTTGGCAAGCCCGCCGGCCGGGGATCTTGGCCCCCGGCAGGCGAATTTCGCGCGGGCCCGAAGCACTCGCGCGCCGTGGGACCTCAAGCTCCCCAGGTCGACAAGGCGTCGAGCACCGATCCGCGGAACTCGAGGTCGGGGTCCTCGCGGAACTCTTCGAGCCGCGAACGGTCTTCCGCGCGACCGAGGCGAGCCAGCGCGCGCAGCGCCGTCTGCCTCGCCCGGCTGACCTCCGCGCCTGTCCGGAAACGCTTCTCGTTGTCCTTGTTCGCCGCCGCATAGACGTCGGTTCCGAGGAGGCTGAACAGAACATCGACTCCGCCGGGGTTGCCGAGCTTGGCCAGCGAGACGGCGGCGTTCGCCCGCACCTGCAGGTCGGAGTCGACCACCAGTCGCTCCAGTGTCTCGTGCGCGAGCGGCTCGTCGCTCGCTTGAAGCACCACCGCCAGGACGGCGCGCAGGCCGCCGTCGGGGCTCTCGGCGAACTCGACGATGCGAGGCAGCACCTTCGGCGAGTCGAGCGTGCCGAGGGAGAGGAGAACCTGGAAGCGCAGCTGCGCGCCAGGGTCCTGTTCTTCGCCGAGGTCGAGCAGTTCGAGCAGATGCTCGACCCCTTCGGGGTTGTCGAGCTGCGACAACAGCGACGCAAGAACGAAGCGCAGCGTCGTGTCCTCGTCGTCGGTCGAGTCCCAGGCCGCCTCCACGCGATCCTGCAGATCGGCGGGCACGGGCCAGGGCAGCTCGTTGCCCTCGATCGCCGCGTAGCTGTTCGCGGCGATCTTCTGGCTGAGGTTGAAGGCCGCCTGCGTGCGCTCGTTCTTGCCGCCGTTGACGACGTTGTAGAGGTTGTCCTCGATCGACGGCTCGCGCCCCGTGATTCCGCCGAAGGCCAGGAACACGAGGACGAGGACGATCACGATCAGGCCCGGAGTGACGACCAGCGGCACCCACAGGCTCTTGTACGGAGCCTGCGACGCCTCGGCGTCCTCGGCGGCGGCGGATTCGACCTGCGAGCCTTCCGGCTCCTGGGGGGTGGGCGCTTCGGGTTCCATGAGGGAGTTGGGTGCTGGAGGCGCCCGGTTCAGAGGGGGAAGTCGGAGAGGCGGGCCGCGCTGGCGAGCTCCCCGACGAGCGGACGGACGTACTCCAGGAAGGCGGGTTCGATGTCGTTGTCCCCGCGGATGTAGCCGTCGTCGAGATCTCGGGTGTGCTTGGCCACGTTGGCGAGCTCGGTGACCTCGAAGCTGGCCTTGTACGCGCCACCGCTGCGGTCCGCGGCGATGTAGACGGAGCCGTGGGGCACCTCCCCCGTCGTGGCCGCGCGCGCCGCGCGTCGGCCGACCTCGCGCGCCTCGGTCGCGTCCACCTCGGACGCGAAGCCGGCGAAGGAGCGCTGCAGGTAGCCGAAGGTGTCGGCGCGCACGCGCAGGTCGCTGCCCAGTCGAGACTTGATCTCAGCGGCGAGCAGGTCCCCCAGCGCGCCGGAGCCCGAGAGCTGCACGTTGCCGTGGGAGTCGGTCTCCTTGCTCTTGACGATCAGCTCGCCGTCGGGGCCGTGGATGCCCTCGGAGGCCGCCACCAGGCAGCGGCCGTGCTTGCGGTACATGTCCTCGACGTCGCCGATGAAGCGGTCCATGTCGAAGACGCGCTCCGGCACGTAGATCAGGTGCGGTCCGTCGTCCGCGTGCTCGCGTGCCAAGAGGCTCGCGGCCGTCAACCAGCCCGCGTGGCGCCCCATCACGATGTCGATCTTGATGCCGGGCAGGCTGCGGTTGTCCTGGTTGTCGCCCATGAAGGCCGACGCCACGAACTTCGCCGCCGAGCCGAAGCCGGGGCAGTGGTCGGTGACCTTCAGGTCGTTGTCGATCGTCTTCGGGACATGGAACAGGCGCACGTCGTAGTCGTCCGCGACCGCGACCTCGTTGAGGATGTGGGCCGTCTCCGCCGAGTCGTTGCCGCCGAGGTAGAAGAAGTAGCGGATCTCGTGCTTCTTGAAGGCCTCGAGGACCTGCTGGCACTCCTCGCGCGTCGGCTTCTTGCGCACGGAGCGCAGCGCGGCGCAGGGCGTCTTGGCGACGGCCTCGAGC
Organism: uncultured Planctomycetaceae bacterium; assembly: GCA_964352415.1. Classification (GTDB taxonomy): domain Bacteria; phylum Planctomycetota; class UBA1135; order UBA1135; genus JABACD01. Next base: position 2,800 of record CAYGST010000098.1, read on the forward strand.
GTCTCCTGGGACTCCTTCCCGACGTCGATCAGGTTGTCCTGCAGGATGCCCTGGATGCCGTGCACGGCGCCGTAGACGTTCTTGACCCGGTCGCTGGCGACGCAGGTCTCGATCACGCCGACGAGGCTCTGGTTGATGACGCAGGTGGGTCCGCCGGACTGGCCGATCAGGACGTTGCCGAGGGGAGCGTCGGCGCTGGATCCGCTGGACATGGGGGTCGCTTCGGGTGGGGTTCCGAGGTCCCGGGACCCGCGGGTCCGGACCTCTGGGTTCGCGGGCGAAGAAGCGGCCCATGCTATCCCACCGGAAGGGCCAGTCCCACCCGCCCGGGCGGCCTCCGCGGGCTGCGCGCGCCGCTGTCATCTCCTCCTCCGAGAAGGCTTGCCTTCGGCCTCGCGGCTGCTATCCTCCCTCCCCTCAAACGCGCGCGGGAGGCCCGCAGCGCGCTGACAACACGACCAGGGTGCCCGGGTGGCGGAATTGGCAGACGCGCCAGACTAAGGATCTGGTGGGAGTTAAATCCCGTGCTGGTTCGACTCCAGTTCCGGGCACCATTTCACACGCGAGGGGCGCGAATCCGATGGGTTCGCGCCCCTCGTGGCGTTTCGGGTCGGGGGGCGAGTCGCGCTGAGTCGCAGCGTCTCGCAGGGTTTCGCGCCCCAACTGCTGTGGGTAACGCTGCGGAGGTACGGTGCCGCACCTCCGCTCAGGAGCCAGCCCGTGGCGTGTTCGTGGGCTGGGGTGTAGGGTCGAAGGCCCCACCGACGACGGCACGCGGTCCGCCCCCCGGGTTCGATTCCCGAGGGGTCCCTCGCGCCGACTCACCACTCCCAACCCGTGAGGTTCGTCCCATGAACTCGTTCTCGCTCGCCTGCTCCGTGCTCCTTCTCGCCGCGCCCTCGACACGGGCGTCGCAGGGCGCACCCGAAGCGTCCACCGAAGCGCCGGCGCGCATCGCCGCGCTCGTCCAGCAGCTCGAGGCCCTCGACGGACCCGTCGCCTACACCGTGCAGGTTCACCGGCGTCGCCTGTGGCTGCACGGCGAGCGCGAGTCGCGCGTCGCGCTGCGCGACATGCTGCGGAGCTGGGCCGACCGGGTCGCCGATGGCGACACGCCGAGCTATCGCGACGGGCTCGAGCTGTTCCACACGCCGCTGCCCGCCAGCGACTACGACGGGGCCGCGGGCGGCGCGCCCGGCCGCCTCGTTCGTCACGAGTACGCGCGCAGCGACGACGTCGTTCTCCACACCCTGCGCGGCGAGAACGACTGGACGTGGAGCACCTTGGTTCACGGCGAGGTGGCGCTGAGCTACGACAGCCTGCGCGGAGGCGTCCGGGCGCTCGACTACGACCCGGTGCGGGGCATGGTGATCCCCCTCCACGCCAGCGCGCCTCACGCGCTCGCACTGTTCGACCCGACCCAGCTGCTCGGCGTGCTGCGCACCGAGCCGCGCTACCGCGACTTGCTCGAGCGCGGGACCTGGTCCAGCCCGGACGGAGCCGCCGTGGAGACGCTCGTGACGAGCGACGCGGACACGCCCGCGTGGCGCTTCGCGCTCGCCTTCGACGACGAGGGCGCGCTGCCCGCAGCCGCGGTCGACCGGAGCACGTGGCCCGACGACCCGGAGCGCGAATCGATCCTCCTCTCGCTGTACCAGCGTCCGGGTACGACGAGCGACGAGGGCCTCGGCCTGCTCGAGACGCTCTATTTCGACGTCAGCCTCGGTGGCGGCGAGACCGACTCGGTCTGGATGGAGCATCACGTCGTGCACGCGCGCGACGTGCCGGCGCCCGGCGCCGCGGCCTGGCGACTCCCGGTGCCCGTCGGCCCGGAGCTCCACTTGAAGGACCACCGCGCCGATTCCAACAGACGCCGGCTCGGCACGAGCCTCGAGGCGTGGCCGGACGAACTCGTCGAGTGGATCCACTTCGAGCGGTGAACAGAGGTACGGTACCTCCATTCACCGCTCGAAGCGCGCCGGCAACGGCGCCTCCTCGCTCGCGAAGTGGCTCGTGAAGGACGCGAGCCTCCACTCGCCCTCGACGCGCACGAGCTGAATCGAATCGACGCCCTGCGTGCGCTCCTCTCCGCTGCCCGGCACGAAGCCGGTGAAGGTGACCCAAGCGTGCGCGATGTTGCCGAGCTGCTCGACGCGGGTCGCGTCGATGCGCTCGTGCAGGCCGTCGCGCACGCTCGGCGACGTGCGTGACCACGTCTGGAAGTCGGCGAGGAAGCGCTCGGCGCCGACGCCCTCGGCCTCGCCACTCGGTCCGATCGGCGCGTAGAACACGGAACCGGGCGCGAACAGCGCGCGCAGCCCGTCCCAGTCGGCCTCACCGCCCGGGCCGAAGTCGAAGGCAACGTAGAGCGCTTCGAGAGTGCTCCCGATCGCGCGCCCGGACTCGGTCGATCCAACTCCGATCGAGTCCTGGTGTGTCGCCCGACACGCGGTGAGAACGAGAGTGAGCGCGAGATAGCGAAGTGCAGCCATGCAGCGACCCTGCCATTCACTGACGCCGCATTCAAAGGGTGCGCCGACAGGTCGCCAAGCGAAGCAGCGAGACGCCAGGGAAGGCTACCCCTCGCGGGAGCGGCTTCCACGGGGGTACGCGGACCGAATCCGAAGCTGGCCCCTCGCGGAATCCCGACGGGTCATGGAGGGTGACTTCAAAGGAGGAGACCTTCACATGACTCGAAACTTGAAAACCAAAGTGGCCCTTTGCGGCCTTGCCATTGTTCCCGTCGTCGCCTGGTCCGCGCTCGCGCCGCCGCCGCTCGCGGCGGGGCCGACGCCGATCAACGCGCTGCCGTTCACCATCAACTCGCCTGGCACGTACTGCTTGACGGGCAACCTGACCGCCGGTACGGGCGTCGATGGCATCGACGTCCAAGCTTCCGACGTCGTCATCGACCTCGGCGGATTTCGGCTGTCCGGTGGTGGCGACAGCCCGGGGAGCGGCATCCAATCGTCACGCCAGAACGTCACCGTCCGAAACGGAACCATCACCGGTTGGGGTCGCTTCGGTATCGAGCTGGCCACCGCCACCACGGTGAGCAACGTGTCCGTACGAACTGAGGGTTCCGGCGCGATTCAAGTCTTCTCGCGCTCCCTCGTGGAGCGCTCGTCCACCGAGTCGACTACGGGCTTCGGAATCAGCGTATCGCAATCGTCCAGGGTCGAGAGCTGCAACGTGGTGGTCAGCGCCAAAGGCGCAGGCGTCGCCAACGCCGTCATCGCGCAGACGAACTCGACGATCCTCGACACGAAGGTCATCGGGGGGAGTATCGGGATCGCGACTGGTTTTCGATGCCGGGTCGTCGGCTGCTCGGCCACCGACTTCCTCTCAGCCGGCATCAGCGTGCAGAACAACTGCATTGTCGAGGACTGCACTTTGCTCGCGTCTTCCGATGGCGCGTCGCTCGTCGACACGTACGGGATCAGCGCCAGCGGCAGCTCGACCATCGAGGGATGTTCGATCTCGGGGGACATCGACATCGGGATCCGTTCCGGGGAGCGTAGCCAGGTCCTGCGATGTGTGGTTACGGACACACGTAGGAGCGGAATCACCGCGGACCTCGGCACTCGCGTCGTCGACTGCCTGGTCGACTACGCGAATCAGTCGGGCTCCGATGGGGAAGCGGGCATCGTCGCCAGCCAGCGAAGCCGGATCGAAGGATGTACGGTCCTGAACTCGCAGGGACCTGGAATCCTGCTCGAGCAGCAGTTCGGTCGCGTGGAACGATGCGACGTCGAGGGCTCCACGGGAGACGGAATCGTGGCCGGCAGCGACGTCATCGTGTTGGCGAATCACGCCTTCCAGAACGACGGTGCTGGCATCCGCGTCCTCGGGGATCGCTGCGTCGTGATGGAGAACGTCGTCGACAGGAACTACGACCAGGGAATCCTCATCGAGGGCACGCTCAGCCACATCGAACGAAACCTCTCGTCGCTCAACGAAGGCGTCGATTACGAGATCCCGTACGGGAACCCCTTCGGCAAGAAGCTGCGGTCCGTCGCTCAGATGAACGACAAGGATCCGCACACGAACTTCGAGACGCCGCTCGGCTTCTGAGTGGAGCAGCGGCTAGGCGTGAGTACGGTGCCGCAGCAATCCATTACCAACTCGGCGGTGTGAAGGCGGGCCGCCTTCACAC
>CAYGST010000098.1:6965-11799 GCA_964352415.1 uncultured Planctomycetaceae bacterium
ATACGCGACCGGGGGCACGGCGGCCCGCCTCCACGCCGCCGAGTAGGTAATGGATTGCTGCGGCTCCGTACTCACTACTCCAGCGGCGCGACCACGCGCACCGTCACGTCGAGCTCCTTCGGGTCCGCGCTGATCATCAGCAGCGCGGCGCGTACGGCGCCGAGGTACGTGAGCTGGCGCTCGTACTTCTCGAGCGCCAGCGGGAGCTGGGTACGGCGGACGTCGCGGTCGATCTCGTCGATGCGGTCGTCGACGGTCTTCTCGAAGTCACCGAGCTCGAGATCGTTCAGCGCCGACTTGGCCTTGCCGTCGTACTCCTCGCGCAGGAGCTTGTCCTCGACGCGTTGACGCTCGAAGGCCCAGTCGACCGCGAGGCTGTCTTCGGCCCACTGGCGCGTCTGCTTGGCGAAGATCTTCCGCATGGAAGCGGGGTCGATCCAGACCGCGAGGTTCGCGCCGTGGCTCGCCGAACGAGTCAGCGCCATGAAGTCCGAGCGCTCGGAGAGACGCGGGAACTGCGGCGCCCCCTGCGTCCACGTCTTGTGGACGTGGTTGAAGCCCTGAACCGTGTTCGTGATGATCAGGTGCTCGGACGTCGTCCCCGCCGTGATCACGCCGGTGCCGTCGATGTTGGGCGACCAGTACTCGTTGAAGTCGTGGCCGCCGATGCTGTTGCCGTAGAAGCCCGACTGGCCGGGCTCGAGGCCCTGCAGGCCGATCTGCGAGCCCATCCGGCCAACGTCGCTGCGCAGCTCGTCGATCTTCTTCTTGCCACCGTCGGCCAGCCAGCAGATGACGGCGAAGGCCGGCACCGGGCGACCGTTGTGGTACTGCTTCGCGGCCTCCTCCTCCGGGTAGTCGTTGTCCCGCAGGATGAACACGAAGTGGTCGAGCAGCGCCGAGTCGATCTCCTCGATCAGCGCGGCGAGGTTCCGGTACTTGCCCTGCGCCTGGAAGCGCTCCTCGATCAGGCCGCGCGTCGCCGGCTCGATCGAGTCGACCACCGCCGTCAGGAAGTCGCCGATGTCGCACTTCATGTAGACGAACAGGCTCGTGTCCTCGGGCGCGAACTCCGAGTAGCGGTTGACGAGCTCCTCCGCGCTGATCGCGCGCTGGCGGTAGACCCGCGTCTGCAGCGCCGTCATCAGCTCGGAGGAGAGCTGCGCGTTCAGGTCGAGGCTCATCCCATCGTCGAGGCCGAGGACGCCGACGATGCGGTTGATGATCCCCATCTGGAAGAACTTCGAGGTGAAGCTCGGGAGGAAGTCCTGGCTGTTCGGATCCGGCCAGGCGCCGGAGAGCTGGTACATCTCCGACAGCGCGCGCGCGTTGACGAAGATCTCGACCTCGTCCATCTCCGGGCTGCGCTCGGCGCGCTGGATCTTGTCGGCGTAGGTGCCGCTCGCGAGCATCGAGTCCTGGAAGCTCTTGACCTCGAGGGCCAGCGCTTCCTGCACGAGCTCGACCGAGCTCGAGACGATGCCGACGTCGCGGATGCGCGCGATGGAGAGCGGTCGGGGTAGCGTGCCCCCGGAGAGGGTCACGAAGCCTTCGCCCTCGTCGACGAGGATCCCCTGCTCCTCGAGTCCGATCCAGCTCGGGAACGACAGGAGCTCGATGGCGAGCTTGCCCGTGCCCGAGAGCGTGCCGTACGCGGCCCAGTCCGACTCCGCGAAGCTGCGACCCTTCAAGTTGGCGGCCACGGCGAGGTCGTCCCCGCCGAAGAGGTCCACGGGATCCACACCGCCGGGGAGCTGCGCCAGCTCCTTCTTGATCGTCGCCATGAGCTCGTCGTAGCCGAGGTCGGCGACGAGCGCCTGGCCCTCGGGCGACTCCGCCCAGGTCTTGAAGGTGCCGTTGTCCTCGAGGTCGTCCGCGATGCGCAGCCGCGGGAAGCCGTCGAATTCGTCCGCGAGGTTCGCCCGCGCGACGAACACGTCGACGTCGCGCGGCACCAGGCCGGACACGTCGACGCCGAGTCCGGACTCGAACGGCGGGAAGAAGACCGTCTGGAACGTGAAGTAGCCGATGAAGACCAGCAACAACAGGACGGCGAGAGAGATGCGCAGCAGGCGGGACTTCCGAGACATCGGCTTCGGTGCAGGAGGAGTGGCGAGGGTCGCCGATTCTGGCGGTCCGGGCCGCCGCGGGCCCGCGTCAGCCGCAGATTCTCTGCGGACGCCCCCATCGGTCGGAACTTCCCTGGGCCTCGGGGGAGATCTCCAGCCTCGTCCGCGGCGTCGCGCTGCGCTGCGCGCGGCCTTGACCCGCCGCGACCGCGCCTGAGAATGGCCCGATGCGAATCAGCCCCCGCGTCGACCAGATCCCGCTTTCCCGCACCCTCGCGCTCGACGCGCGCGCGAAGGAGCTGGCCGCCGAGGGCCGCGACATCGTCAACCTCACCGCCGGCGAGCCAGACTTCGACTCCCCCGCCGTGGTGCGCGACGCCGCCAAAGCCTGCGTCGACGGGGCCCGAGTCAGGTACACGCCCGCCCCGGGCCGCCTCGCGCTGCGCCAGGCCGTCGCGGGCTACCTGACGCGCACGCGCGGCGTCCCGTTCGAAGCCGCCCAGATCACCGTTTGCCACAGCGGCAAGCACGCGCTCTCAGGCGCGCTGCTCGCGCTCTCCGACGAGGGCGACGACGTACTCATCCTCGAGCCCGCGTGGGTCAGCTACGTCGAGCAGGTGCGCTTCGCCGGAGCGGCGCCCGTCGGCGTCCCGCCGCGCGCGGACATGGGCCCCGACTTCGACGCGCTCGAGGCCGCGGTCACCTCGAAGTCGGTCGGGCTGATGATCAACTCGCCGAACAACCCGAGCGGCTACGTCTACACGCGGGACGAACTCGCGCGCCTCGCCGACTTCGCACAGCGCCACGACCTGTGGATCCTGGCCGACGAGATCTACGGCCGCTTGACCTACGAGCTCGAGCCCTATGGCAGTCCGGTCACCTGCAGCGAGGACGCGCGCGCGCGCACGGTGATCGTCGATGGCGCGAGCAAGACCTACGCGATGACCGGCTATCGCATCGGCTTCGTCGCGGGTCCGCCGGAGGTCGCGAACGCGGTCGCGCGCCTGCACTCGCAGCTGACCGGCGCGCCGAACGCGATCTCCCAGGAGGCCTACGAGGCCGCGCTGCTCGCCGAGCCCGAGGAGGTCGAGTCGATGGTCGCCGCCTTCCGCGCGCGCCGCGACCACATCCTCGCGCGTCTCGCGAAGATCGGGCTGCGCACGCCGCACGCGGACGGCGCGTTCTACGCGTTCCCCGACGTCCGCGACGTCTACCCGAGCGGCGACAGCGACCGCTTCTGCGAGGAGCTGCTCGAGGCCGAGGGCCTCGCCATCGTCCCGGGCTCCGCCTTCGGCGTCGATGGCCACGTGCGGCTGAGTTACGCCTGCTCGATGGAGATGTTGGACGACGGGCTCGACCGCCTGGGCCGCTTCGTGGCCTCCCTGGGCTGAGCCGCGCGACCTGCGCACAGGCCCGCCCGCGCGCCGTCGCGACGGAGAGAAACCGGTCGCTGGCTCAAGAACGCTCCCCCTGCGCGCCGAAGGGATTCGCGGGCGTCCGGTGGGGACCGGGCGATTGGGGAACTGCGACGGTCACGGCCGAGCGCTCGGGGAGTCGTGCGTGGGAGCACGCGAGAGATCCGATGTGTGAGGTCCGCAGCCCCCGGCCCCTTCGCATCGAACGGATCCCGGAGCTTCCCTTGCAGATCGCACTCGGCTTGACGAAGACGGCCTTCCGGCCGCGCATCCTCGGAGTCCCCGAGGAGATGTTTCACCTCTTCCTGGGGCTGGTGGTGGCGCCCGTGCTGGCGCTCGTGCCCTTCCTGCACCTGATGGGCTGGTTCTTTCAGGCGCTCGTTCACGAGATGGGGCACACCGCGGCCTCATGGGTGGTCGGGGTGCCGGCCATCCCGGCGCTCGGTATCACGGCAGAGGCCGCCACCGTGCACGGGGAGCAGTTTCTGCTGTTGACCTTGCTCGCTTGGGGGGCGCTGGTGTTCGGCTCGTTCCGGTTGACGGACGGGCCGTTTCGCTATGGGGCGCTCGCGTTGCTCGCGGTGCTCTATCCGATCCTCGCCTTCACCTCGCTGCGCGAGACCTGGCAGGTCGTCGCCGGGCACCTGTTCGAGCTGATCGTCGGGGGCCTGTTTCTGGGGCGGGCGCTCACCGGCGGGCTCTCGCACCACCACACGCACAACCAGATCGAGCGCGGGCTGTACTCGATCCTCGGGTGGTTCCTGATCGGTCGCAACTTGCTGCTGGCCGGGGGCCTGGTCGGGAGCGCGTCCGTGCGCGCCGAGTACGCCACGAACGGTAGCTTCGGGATCGAGAACGATTACATGCGCCTCGTCGAGCTGTGGGGCACGCCGCTGCAGTCGATCGGAATGATCATGGCCGTGCTCTCGTCCATCGTCGCGCCGCTCGCGGTCGCACGCTGGATGCTGAAGCGCGGCGAGTCGCTGCGCTGAGACGTGCCAGCGTGCCCGGTGACAGGTTCGGGTCCTTCCGGCAGAGAGGCGATCTGTCGTCAACGGCGATACCGTGGGAGGGACGGAGGAACGGAGGGCAACGGCAGCCCCGGAGGCTCTGCAGCAATGATCGATCGCGTTCGGGCTCGAGGCGTCTCCGCCGGTGACAAGAGAAGAGAGAAGAAGAGAGAATAAATAATACAAAACAGCCGCCCCGCGGCTGTTTCTGACTTCCTCCGCTGATCTGATCGGCGGAGCCTGTCAATTGCAGGAGACGTTCAATCATCGCTGCCGAACTGCTCGCGCTGCAGGGACTCTCCGTTCCTCCGTTCCTCCCATGGTATCGCCGTTGACGACA
>CAYGST010000099.1:0-11750 GCA_964352415.1 uncultured Planctomycetaceae bacterium
TCGTCGCCGCGGGCGAGGAGGCGGCGGATGACGAGGAGGTGGGCGACGATGTGGCCGACGACGACGAGGAGGACGAGTACGAGGAGGAGGCGGACGCCGCTGAGCTCGAGGAAGAGGCCGAGGAAGAGGCCGAGGAAGAGGCCGAGGAAGAGGCCGAGGAAGAGACGCCCGAGCTGGCCGCCTCCGCCGACGCGGAGGACGAGGCGGAGGAAGACGAGGAGTACGAGTACATCGAGGTCGTCGAGGACGGCGACGTCGCCGAGGACGACGGCGAGTGGGAGTACGTCTACGTCGACGAGGACGGTGAAGAGGTCGAGGTCGACGAGGACGAGGCAGAGGAGCTCGTGGCCGAGGCCGAGGCAGCCGATGCGAAAGCGGCAGCGGTCGAAGGTGAGAAGGCGCCCATCGAGGCCGAGGCGCCGGTCGAAGCGCCGGTTGCCGAGCTCGAGGAGCCCGAAGTCCCCGAGTCCCCTGAAGCGCAGGGCACCCCGGTCGTGGCCGAGGCGTCCAGCGCGGCCGAGTCCGAGCAGGAGCGCTACGAGCGCGAGTTCCAGGAGATGCTCGCGACGGAGTCGACTCCCGAGACCAAGGCCCCGGTCGCCGCGGAAGCCGAGGTGGAGCCGGCGCAGCCCGAGCCCGAGGCTCCGGCTGCGGAGCCCAGCACGGCGGCCAAGGGGAAGTCGAAGAGCAAGGCGAAGGCGAAGGCTCAGCCCGAGTCTGACGTGCCCGCCGTCGCCGCTGCTGTCGCGCCCGCCGCGGCGGAGCCCGACGCCGACGTCGCGACCGAAGCACCGGTCGTGGCCGTTCAGGCCGAGGAGGAGGTCCAGATGGACCTCTTCGGGGTCTCGAAGGCGAGCGCGGAGTCCGCTCTGGAGCCCGAGAGCGAGCCCATCGTCGAGCTCGAGCCGCAGCCCCGCCGGGCCCTCGAGGTGACCCCGGAGGCCCAGCGGGCCGCCGACCTGATCCTGGCCGAGGCGCGCGTTGCGGTCTCGATGCTGCAGAAGACCATGGGGCTCGACTTCAAGAGCTCCTGCACCATCCTGGACGAGCTTCAGGAGCTCGGCTTCATCGGTCCGTACATCGACGGAAAGCAGCGGGATATACTGATGAGCCGCGAGGAGTGGATCGCCGCGGTCGGCGTGGAGGAGTAGCCCTCGCCGACCGGGGGCCACCCTCCGAGCCCCCCCTCCCGACGTGAGCGACCCCAAGATCGTCTCCCTCATCCACCTGGGTTGCGCGCGCAACCTCATCGACTCGGAACTGATCCTGGGTCGTATGGCGGAAGAGGGCTTACTCGTCACTGGCGACCCGCAAGAAGCGGGGACCGTCGTGATCAACACCTGCTCCTTCATCGGCCCGGCCGAGACGGAGTCGAGTGATGCCATCCTGGCCCAGCTCGAGCGCAAGGCGGAGGGCGAGTTGCGGCACGTCGTCGTCGCTGGTTGCCTCGTACAGCGCTACCGGCGCAAGCTGAAGGAGCGCTTCCCACGCGTCGATCTCTTCGCCGAGATCAGTGACTACCGCAAGCTCGCCGGTTCGATCCGGCGCATGGCGGAAGGGGAGTCGGTTCCGGCCTACCTCGAAGGGCCCGCGCTGCGCGAGCCCGACCGCGAAGGCTCGCGACTGCTCGCGACGCCCGCCTCGTACTCGTACCTGCGCATCTCGCACGGCTGCGATCACAAGTGCACGTTCTGCACGATCCCCTCCATCCGCGGCGGCCACCGTTCCAAGTCGATCGAGGCGCTGAAGTCGGAGTCGGAGGAGCTCGTCGCCGCCGGCGCGCGCGAGCTCGTGCTCGTCGCCGAGGACTCGACGGCCTGGGGACGCGACATGGGCAAGCGACTGCCCGAGCTCGTCGAGGCGCTCGCCGACACGGACGGGCTGCATTGGCTGCGGCTGATGTACGCCTACCCGAACGACTTCCCGTGGCGCCTGACGGACCTGCTCCGCGATCACCCCAGCGTGGCGCGCTACCTCGACATCCCGATCCAGCACGCCGCGACGCCCGTCCTGCGCGCGATGGCGCGCGCGGGCAGCGGCGACCAGGTGCGGCGTATCCTCGATCGACTGCACGAGGAGGTGCCGGACATCACGGTTCGCACGACGCTGTTGATGGGGTTCCCGGGCGAGACCGAGCAGGACGTCGAGGACGTGCTCGAGCTGCTGCGGACCTACCGGCTCACCCGGGTCGGCGCGTTCGTCTACTCGCCGGAGCCCGGAACGCCGAGCTTCGACCTGCCGGGGCGCGTGCCCGAGGCGGAGGCTGTCGAGCGCCACGCGCGCGTCCTCGCGCTGCGCGACCAGCTGCTCCGCGAGGAGCAGGAGAAGCGCATCGGCACCGAGATCGACGTCCTGGTCGACGAGAGCTCGGACTTCGGCGGCACGCTCGGCCGCGCCGAGTCGGACGCGCCCGAGGTCGACCTGATCACGCGCATCGAAGGCGGCCAGCACGAGCCCGGCGATCTGGTGCGCGTCCGCATCGACGCCCTCGACACCGAGTTCAACCTGGTCGGCTCGCCCGTCGACGTCGGAGCCGACGCGTGAACGGAGTCTTCGCCCACTGGCCGAACCGCATCACGGCCGTGCGCTTCGTCGGAGCTCTGCTGCTGTTCGTCGTCTTCGCCCTGATGGGCGAGCGCGGCGCGGAGGAGCGCTTCGACCTGCTCGGCGTCGACTGGCCGATGCAGGGCCTGATCCACGCCTGCTTCTGGATCTTCGTGGTGATCGCCGCGACGGACTTCCTCGACGGCTACCTCGCGCGCAAGGACGGACACGTCAGCGCGTTCGGTCGCATCGCCGATCCGTTCGTCGACAAGGTCCTGATCCTCGGCACGTTGATCTTCATGATCGTGATGCCGTGGTCGCGCGAGCTCATCCCCGCCTGGTTGGTCGTGATCATCCTGGCGCGCGAGTTCTTCGTGACCGGGATCCGCGGCTACGTCGAGAGCGTGGGCAAGGAGTTCGGAGCTGACGGCTTCGGCAAGATCAAGATGATCGTGCAGTGCTGCGCGGTCGGCGGCGTGATGTGGATCCCCGCGTTCGACTGGCCCGAAGGCTGGCTCAGCTTCTGGACCGGGCTCGTGCGGGTGCTGGTCGTGGCGACGTTGCTCACGACGATCGGCTCCGGCCTCTCCTACGCGCTACGGGCCCCGAAGGTCCTCGCAGAGGACTGAGCATGAACCAGCTGCGCCTCGCGCTCGCGACGAGCCTCTACCTGGGCCTCGCGCCGGTCGCGCCCGGCACGTTCGGCACCCTGGGGGGGGTCGCGATCGCCTGGGCCCTCGCGGGCACCGAGTCCTTCCTGCTGTGGGTCCTGCTCGTCGCGGCCGTTCTGTACGCCGTGGGACGCTCCCTGGGCGCCTGGGCGGAAGAGCGCGCCGCGGGACACGACCCGGGCTGGTTCGTCCTGGACGAGGTCGTGGGCTACCTCGTCACCGTCGCCTGGATCGGCGGTCCGACGCCCCTGGCCCTCTTGACGGCCTTCTGCGCGTTCCGCTTCTTCGACATCGTAAAGCCGTGGCCCGTGAAGAGGTTCGAGCGCCTGCCGGGTGGAGACGGCATCATGGCGGACGACGTCGTCGCCGGGCTGTGGGCCTTCCTCGCGGTCATGCTCCCCTTGCGACTCCTCGTCGAGGCTCCCTGGACCGCCTAGGAACCGGAACCGATCGAACCCAGATGCACTCCGAATGTCGCTGAGAGTCAAGTTCACGCTCTGGACGTTCGTCTCGCTGGCGCTCGTCATGATCGCCGGGGGCTACCTGTTGAGTCACCGCGCGACGGACGTCGCGGCCGCCGAGTTCGAGAAGGCCATCGGGCGGGGCATCGAGCTGACGCTCGAGGAAGGCCGGCCTGCCAACTTCCGCCAGGAGGGGGACTCCGCGACGATCGTCCCGGGCACGAACGTGAAGCGCTTCCCGATCCGCTACGGGCTCGAGCGCGGAGAGTCACTCCCGGCGGAGATCTACCAGGCGCGCGGCGGTCCGAACGAGGAGCTGCTCCAGGTCCTGGTACCCGATGGGAGCCGCTCGGGCCGCGGTCTGCTCGACCTGATCTTCGTCGTCGTCCTCGGTGTCATCGCCGTCGGCGCAATCGTGTCGTTCTTCATCGCGAACTCGGTGGCCGCGCCGATCGAGGGCCTCGTCGACGACGTGCGCCAGATCGCCCGCGGCAATCTGCACCACCGCACGCACGTGCGCGTCGGGGGCGAGGTGGCCTCGCTCGCGCGCGAGATCGACAAGATGGCCGCCGGGCTGAAGGAGGCTCAGGACGCCGAGCTCGAGTTCTCGGCGCGTGAGCGCGAGATCGAGGTTGCGGACGAGGTGCGCGAGTCGCTCTTGCCGGTCGGAACGCCCCAGGTCACCGGCTACGACCTCTTCGCGCTGCAGGTCGGCTGCCCGTCCCCGGGCGGCGACTTCTACGACGTGCTCGAGTACCCCGACGGTCGCATCGGCATGCTGGTCTGCGAGGTCAACGGGCCTGGGATCCCCGGCGCGCTGATCGGCGCCACCGCGCGCGCCTATGCCGCGGCGCTCCTGCCGCGCATCGACGACGTGAAGGAGGGGCTCTGCGAGGTCAACCGTCACCTCGCGAAGGGCATCCGCCCCGGCATGTACGTGTCCGCGCTCTTCGCGCTGCTCGACCCCGCGACCGGGAGTCTCGAGATCGCGTGCGCGGGCCACAAGGTCCCGCTCCTGCACTTCGTAGCCGCCGACAAGCAGCTGAAGCGCTACCAGCCCGAAGGCTTCGCCCTGGGCTTCGACAAGGGCGCGGTGTTCAACCAGCGGCTCGACACCGTGACGATTGTCGTGGCGCCCGGGGATCGCCTGATGCTGAGCAACACGGGCCCGATCCAGGTGATGAACCCCGACGGCGAGGAGTACAGCGAGGAGCGTTTCTACCGTCTCGCGCTGCGTCGCGCGGAGGACGACAGCGAGGAGATTCTCGGTCGGCTGGAGGGGGCGCTCGACGCCTTCGCGGACGAAGAGGACTACCCGCACGACATCTCGGTCATCACGATTCGACGCGACGCCTGAGGCGAGACGCACCGCATGGAGATCACGGACTTCCAGAAGCTCATCGAGCGCATCTACTTCGAGCGCGACTCCGCGCGCGGCCTGGCCGGGACCCACATGTGGTTCTGCGAGGAGGTCGGCGAGCTGACGCGCGCGCTGCGCCGCGGTCACCAGGACGAGCTCGAGGGGGAGTTCGCGGACGTCTTCGCGTGGCTCTCGACCCTGGCCTCGATGTCCGGGATCGACCTCGAGGCCGCCGCGATGAAGAAGTACGCGAAGGGCTGTCCGCGCTGCGAGGCGGCGCCCTGCGCCTGCGGCTGACGGGGTCCGGTGACGACGGGAGGTGACACGCCGCCGACGCTGTTCGGAGACGCGGAGGTCGCGCCGACGCCGACGAGCGGCTTCGTGCACGTCGCGCTGCAGAAGCCGGTGCGCCGCGAGTTCACCTACGCGCTGACACCGGAGCAGCGCGAGCAGATCCAGGTCGGCATGCGCGTGGCGGTACCGTTTGGCTCGCGGCGCGAGGTCGGAGTCGTCGTCGGGCTCGACGACGAGTGCGGACTCGAGGTCAAGCGCGTGCGCAAGGTCGCGCTGGTGCTCGACGAGGAGCCCGTGATCGACGCCGGGTTGCTCGAGCTGACGCGCTGGATGGCGAGCTACTACGCGTGCTCCTGGGGCGAGACGCTCGGCGCGGTCCTGCCCGCTTCGCTGAAGCGCGAGAAGGGCGTGCGCAAGAAGCTCGTCGTCCACGCGCGTGAGGGCGTGGGGGAGACGGAGCTAGCGGAGGTGATCGAGCGCTTTCCGAAGCAGCATCGTCTCCTGCGCACGCTCATCGAGGTGGGCGAGCCGGTCGAGCTCCGGGAGATCACGCGCCAGCTGAACATCTCCGAGGCGCCCGCGCGATCCCTCGAGCGCCGGGGGTGGGTCACGATCGAGCGCATCGATCGCGAGCCCGATCCGCTGCAGTCCGCGACGCGCAAGCGCGAGCGCCCCGAGACGCTCTCGGCGCAGCAGGCGACCGCCGTCGAGGCGATCGCCTCCGTGGTCGAGGCGCGCCGCTACGGCAGCTTCCTGCTCCAGGGGATCACCGGCAGCGGCAAGACGGAGGTCTACCTGCGCGCGATCGAGCGCGCGCTCGCGATTGGTCGCGGCGCCATCGTGCTCGTCCCGGAGATCGCGCTGACGCCGCAGACCGTGGGCTGGTTCCGGTCGCGCTTCGGCGATGTCGCAGTGATGCACTCGCGCGTGACCGATGCTCAGCGCCTGCACACCTGGCAACGTATCCGGCGCGGGGAGCTGAAGGTGGTCGTCGGCGCGCGCTCGGCGATCTTCGCTCCGGTGCAGGACCTCGGCGTGATCGTGGTGGACGAGGAGCACGAGCCGTCGTTCAAGCAGGGCAACACGCCGCGCTACTCGGCCCGCGACCTCGCCGTCGTGCGCGCGCAGAAATCGGACGCGGTCTGCGTCCTCGGCTCGGCGACGCCGTCGCTCGAGACCTGGACGAACGCGCGCCTCGGGCGCTATCACCACCTGCGGCTCACCGAGCGCGTGGGCGCCGGCAAGCTCCCGGACGTCGAGATCGTCGACATGTGCCAGGAGAAGGGCCTCGAGGCGGGGATGCCGCAGCTGTTCTCCCGGCGCCTGGAGCGTTTGCTGCACGACCGGCTCGCGAAGAAACAGCAGTCGATCCTGTTCCTGAACCGAAGAGGGTTCGCGCCGGTGCTCTGGTGTCCGGGCTGCAAGGCGACAGTGTCCTGTTCGCAGTGCGACGTCGCGTTGACTTTTCATCGTCGCATCGGTCGCGCGGTCTGCCACTCGTGCTGCGAGGAGATCGCGCCGCCCAAGGCCTGCCCGACCTGCACGCGCCCCGGGCTGCGCTACCTCGGGCTCGGCTCGGAGCGGGTCGAGGAGTCGCTCGCCAAGGCATTGCCCGACGCGCGCATCGCGCGCATGGATTCGGACACGATGCGCCGGCCCGAGGACTACGAACGGGTGCTGGATGCGTTCGGCGCCGGGGAGTACGACGTCCTCGTCGGAACGCAGATGATCGCGAAGGGGCTCGACTTCCCGAACGTCACGCTGGTCGGAATCGTCTCGGCGGACAGCGCACTGCACTTGCCCGATTTCCGCGCAGCTGAACGGACGTTCCAATTGCTCGCCCAGGTCGCAGGTCGCGCTGGTCGCGGCGAGCACCCGGGGGAGATCGTCGTCCAGACGCAAACGCCGGAGCACCCAGCGATCCAATTTGCAGCGCAGCACGACTTCGAAGGCTTCGCTTCCGAGGAGGTCGGCTTGCGGGAGGAACTCGGGTATCCACCCTATGGGCGACTCATCCGAGCGGTGTTCGAGGACAAGGACGAACGCTGCGTGGACGAGGCCTCGCAGGCTTGCGCGGAGATCATCCGGACGCACGTCTCGCCCGCGGAGGCGATGGTGCTGGGGCCCGCGCCTGCGGCAATAGCGCAGCTCAGAGGCCGTTTTCGCAGTCATCTGCTGATCAAGGCTCCCGAGTCGAACGCCGGGTTGAACCACGCGAAGGCGATCCTCGTGCGCTTCTCCGAGGAACATCCGAGGCCTCGGCTGTCGATCGACGTCGACCCCGTGTCGATGCTGTAGCCCCTTCGGGGTCGCTCTGCTCCGGGTCGGATAGGCGTTGGGGAACCGCTTTCTTGGCGCCCCATCATCCGCGAATCTGAGGTAGTCTCGAATGTCTATGTTGCGACGCCAACTCGTCGCGCTTCGACACGCCAGCTATCTGTATCGAGCCATGAAAACTCTATCGCTTCGCGGCTTCACGCTGCCTCTCCTCGCGCCGACGCTGCTCTGCGCTTTCCTGCCCGCATCTCCGCCCGTGGAGTTCGGGGTCTGCCCTCCTACCGTCAACGACACCTCGTACTCGTGCTGCTACGACTCGGACTCGGGTCACTACGCGCCCTGCATCGTCAGCAAGAGCATCTCCGCCACGAGTGGAGAGGACTGCGAGCCCTGCCGCTTCGTCTACTCCGTGACCATCAACTGCACCGGGTGCGGGTCGATCACGGTGGCCGGTGAGTCGGGACTCTCTTGCGGCTCACGGGAGACCCACACGATCCCGTGCCCCGATGGACAGGCCGATGCGATCGATCTCCACTTCATCTGTGGCTTCTGCGACATCACGCCCGAGCCGGTCGACTAGGACCAGGAACGAGTCATGAATCGAGGACTACGGGACGCTCTCACCTTCTGCGCCGGCATCGGATTCGGGGTCTTCGTCTACGCGGCCATCGGGTCGGGTAGCCGCCTCGAAGCGAGCGGTGGAATCCAGGCGACGGGGCCGCAGGCGGAGTCGCCGACGGCGCGGCGCGACCTGGCCGCTCCGACCGAAGTCGCGATGGCGTCCGTGATCGAGTCCCGGCCGGTGAGCCATCGGACTCCGGTCGAGGTCGAGGGCGACATCGACTTCAGCTCGTTGGCTCCCAAGGGGATGCTGGAGCTGCTGCAGGCGCCCATGCCGACCGACGCGGAGCTGGAGGTGCGCTACGGGGAGATGTCGCTCCCGATGCTGATCGGTGCGCGCAAGGGTCTCTCCTATGTCATGCACAGTGAAGCGACCGCGTTCCTGGAGCAGAAGATGGAGCGTGGTCTCTACACGACGCAGATGATTCCGCTGGGAACGATGCTCAGCCACGACGGCCGGTTCCCCGATGGGGCGCCGCGCATGTTCATGACGAAGACGCAGACGATGCCAGACGGGATGTCCGAGGTCTGGACCGCGGACATCCATCCGAAGGAGCAGCCGCTCCTCGAGCGTCGGCACGCGGAGCTGGCCTGGCTGGGAGCGCGCATCCATCGCCTCGAGAAGGCCCAAGACTAGCTCGGGTCCTCGCACCAATCGAGCGGCCCGCGGCTCCCACTCAGGGGGGCCGCGGGCCGCTCCAGTCGCGTCTCTTGGCGAGGTCCTTCCTAGCTCGTCTGCAGCGCGTCGCTGACGACGTCGTGGAAGCGCCGGAAGAGGTGGGAGGAGTCCAGCGGTCCGGGCGCGGCCTCGGGGTGGTACTGCACGCTGAAGACGGGCAGCTCGCGGTGACGCATCCCCTCGACGGTCTGGTCGTTCAGGTTCAGGTGCGTCAGCTCGAGGGTCTCGGGCAGACTCTCCTGGACCACGGCGAACGAGTGGTTCTGGGATGTGATCTCGATCTTTCCGGTCGTCAGGTCACGCACCGGGTGGTTCGCGCCGTGGTGGCCGAACGGCATCTTCTCGGTCTTCGCCCCGAGCACGATGGAGAGGATCTGGTGGCCGAGGCAGATGCCGAAGATCGGCAGCTTGCCGACGAGCGCTCCGACCGACTCGATGGCGGAGGTGACGGCCGCGGGGTCACCGGGGCCGTTCGACAGGAACAGGGCCTGCGGCGAGAGCGCGAGGATCTGTTCGGCGCTGTAGCTCGACGGCACGACGGTGGTGTCGAAGCCGCAGTGGTGCAGGCTGCGCAGGATGTTGCGCTTGGCGCCGAGATCGATCGCGATGCAGCGGTAGCGCTCGCCCTTCACGATGTCGACCTCGGTCGGGTAGGACTCGTCGTAGCCCTCGGTCCAGGTGTAGGGCTCCTTGCAGCTCACGACGGAGGCGAGGTCGCGGCCGTCCGTGGACTGCGCTGCCTTGGCCTTCTTCACGAGCGACTCGGGGTCGCTGTCGGTGGTCGAGACGATGCAGCGCAGCGATCCCTCCTCGCGGGTCATGCGCGTGAGGCGCCGGGTGTCGACGCCGTCGATGGCGACGATGCCCTCGGACCGCAGCCAGTCCCCGAGCGAGCTGGTCGCGCGGTGGTTGCTGTGCAGCGAGGCCATCTCCTTCATGACGAAGGCCTCGGCCCAGCCCTGGGAGCTCTCGTTGTCCTCGGTCGCGACTCCGTAGTTGCCGATCATCGGGTAGGTCATGATCACGACCTGCCCGCAGTACGACGGATCGGTCAGGATCTCCTGGTACCCGGTCATGGCCGTGTTGAAGACGAGGTCTCCAGCGGCCTCACCCTTGGCGCCGACCGCGCGACCTTCGAGGACGACGCCGTTCTCGACGCCGATCCATGCCTTGGCTTCACTCATGGGAAACGCGCTTCGAGGCGCCGTTCGATGTAGGAGAGGAGTTGGATACGGTGCGGTTGATCAGCGCGGCCTGATAGCCGGCGCCGAAGCCGTTGTCGATGTTCACCACGGAGATGCCCGCGGCGCAGGAGTTGAGCATGCCGAGGAGCGCTGCGACGCCGCCGAAGGATGCGCCGTAACCTACCGAGGTCGGGACGGCGATCACGGGTCGGTCGACGAGTCCGCCGACGACGCTCGGCAGCGCGCCCTCCATTCCAGCGACGACGACGAGTACGTTCGCCGCGCGCAGGCGGTCGGTGGTCTCGAGCAGCCGGTGCAGCCCCGCGACGCCGACGTCCGAGATCGACTCGACGTGTGCGCCGAGCAGGCGGGCCGTGAGCGCGGCCTCCTCGGCGACGGGGCGATCGGAGGTGCCGGCGCAGACCACCAGCACGAAGCCGTCACCGGCGCCCTCGTCCGGGAGCCCGTAGGTCAGGCAGCCGCTCTCCGCGTGGTGCACGACGTCGGGCAGCGCGGCGCACACGGCGCCTGCGCCCTCGAGGGAGGTGCGTGTCACCAGCAGCTGCGCGTGTGTGTCGACGAGCGCGCGCGCGATGTCGACGAGCTGCTCGGGGGTCTTTCCGGCGCCGTAGACGACCTCGGGGCTGCCGCAGCGCACGGCGCGGTGTGTGTCGAGGCGCGTGTGGCCGAGATCCCGGACAGGCCAGACGCTGAGCTTCTCAACGCCTTCGTCGAGCGTCATGCGCTCGTTACGGATCGCGGCCAGGAGGTCGTGCAGCTGGGCGGGGTTCACGGGGGCGGCTCCAAGGGCGGCGAAGAGTCTACCGTGCGCGGCAGGCGGCCGCTCCGGCGATCCCTGGGGGATCGGGGCCCCGGGGCACCCAGGGCGCCTCAAGCGCCCGGCAGGCTGCGCAGGAGCGCGCTGGTGAAGCGCGCGAGGGCCTCGGGCGAGTGGGGGAAGAACAGCGAGGGTTCGATCAGCTCGAGCTCGGAGAGCCACAGCTCGCCGTCCGCGCGCTCGATGACGTCCACCCGGGCGTAGAGCGGTGCTTGCCCCGAGGCCGCGAGGCAGGCCTCCGCGAACTGGCGGTGACGCGGCTCGAGGCTCGGCCGGCAGGTGACGCGCTCGTCGCCGCCGTCGAAGCGCGCGGCCTTCTCGACGCCGTGGGTCAGCTCGCCGTCGATCCAGACGAGCGCCAGCTCACCGCCGTCGGCGACCTCCTCGACGAACGGCTGCACCAGCATGTCGCGCTCCGCGAGGCCCTCGTCGAGGAACTCCTGGCCCGCCCGGAGCTCGTTGGCGCCGAAGCGGCGCGTGAGGAAGGAGCCGGCGGAGACGGCGGGCTTGACGACGACGTCGTCCCAGCCGCGCTCGGACATCAAGGCGTGCAGCGAGGCGCCCTCGTCGGCTTCGAGGCAGACGGTCGGCACGATCGGGACGCCGCTGGCCTCGAGCTCGAGCAGGTAGCGCTTGTGCAGGTTCCAGCGCACGGCCGCGGCCGAGTTGTGCAGCGCGCAGGCGCGCTCCGCGTCTTCCAGCCAGTCGAGGAATCCGTCGGGGTCCTCGAAGTAGTTCCAGGTCGCGCGCAGCACGCAGGCGTCCAAGTGAGCGAGAACGCGGCGCGCCCGGTCGGGGTCGTCCCACGCGACGACCTGCGT
>CAYGST010000100.1:0-9793 GCA_964352415.1 uncultured Planctomycetaceae bacterium
GGCAAGAGCGAGCGGGGGATGGTCGTGGCAGGCGATCGCCTAGGGCAGCTCCTGGATCCGCGCACGGGCCAACTGGCCTCGGACTTCGGCAGCGTCAGCGTGTGGTGCGCCAGCGCGTTCGACGCCGATTGCCTCTCGACGGCGCTGTACGTGCTTGGCCCGGAGCGCGCGCTGCACTTCGCACACGCGACCGACGGCGTCGAAGCCATCGTGCTCGAGCCGCACGGCGCTGGGCTGCGCGCGCGCGCCACGACTGGCCTGCGCGGCCGACTGCACACGCTCGAGCCCTCCGTGGGCCTCGAGTGGTTCGCCCCACAGGCGGCGAACGAGTCCTCCAGTTCCCCGACTCCACCCTTCTCTCTCGGCTCCCGATGACCGCATCGCAACGACTCCCCTGGCTCGCGCTCGCAGCGCTCGCAGCGCTCGCTTCGAGCGCGCCCGTGCTCGCCCAGGACACCGACTCCCCCGCCGACCTCTCCGTCGAGGAGCGTCTCGCGCGCCTCGAAGCCGAGAACCAGGAGCTCAAGCGCCAGATGGGCTCGGTCTCCACCGAGCTCGAGAGCTTCGAGTTCCGCGACATCATCCCCGAAGTCGGCGACAGCGTGTTCGGCCTCGGTCCTGGCGCGTCGAAGATCTACCAGAAGGACCAGGGCCTCTCGATCGGCGGCTACGGCGAAGCGATCTACCAGGCCTTCGCCGGCGACACGACCGCGGAAGCCGACTTCACGCGCGCGATCCTCTACGTCGGCTACAAGTTCGATGACAAGTGGGTGTTCAACTCGGAGATCGAGATCGAGCACGCCGACTCGATCTTCCTCGAGTTCGCCTACCTCGAGTACCTCGCGCGGCCGGAGCTGAACTTCCGCGCCGGCGTGCTGCTCGGCCCGATGGGCTTCATCAACGAGATGCACGAGCCCACGACCTTCCGCGGCGCCACACGGCCTGACACGGAGCGACGCATCATCCCCTCGACCTGGCGCGAGAACGGCGTCGGCATCGTCGGGGACGCGGGCGACTTCAGCTACCGCGTCTACGCGATGAACGGCTTCGACGGCGAGAACTTCGACGAGGCGGGCCTGCGCGGTGGTCGCCAGAAGGCCAGCCAGGCGAAGGCCGAGGACATCGCGTTCGTCGGGCGCCTCGACTGGACGGGCGTGCCGGGCCTCGACCTCGGCGTCGCGGCGTACTACGGCGACTCCGGCCAGGGCAACGCGGCGATCGGCGACGCGCCGACGACGATCTACGACGCGCACCTGCAGTACCAGACCGGCGGACTGCGCATCCGCGGGCTCTACGCCATGTCCGAGGTCGACGACACCGAGCAGCTCTTCGCGGGCAACGGCGGCACCGTCGTCGGTGAGGAGATGGTCGGCTGGTACCTCGAGGCTGGCTACGACGTGATGACGAGCCTCAATCCCGACAGCGGCCAGCAGGTCATCCCGTGGGCGCGCTACGAGGAAGTGGACACCCACGCGCAGGTCGCCGCCAGCCTCGCCAAGGATCCGACGCAGGACGACAGCAACACGGCCTTCGGCATCGACTGGCTGCCCATCCCGAACATCGTCTTCAAGGCCGCCTACCGCGACTACGACAACAGCACCGACCGCCTCGAACTCAGCCTCGGCTATGTCTTCTAGACCTCTCTCGACCGCCCTCGCGCTCGTCGCGACCCTGTTCCTCGCGCCCGCAGCTCTCGCCCTCGGCGGCGGCTCGCTGGATCCGAACCTGGAGTCCGCGCTCCTCGGAGCTGTCCCCAAGGCCCTGAGCCCGGTCGGCAAGGTGTTCATGAACCGCGACGAGGCGCTCGCGCTCGCGTTCCCGGGCTGCAAGGTGGAGCGCAAGACCGCGTACCTCGACCCGCAGCACGTCGAGCGCGTGAAGGAGCTCGCGAAGCTCGAGTACGACAGCACGGTGGCCTACACCTACCACGCGACGAAGGAGGGCAAGTGGGTCGGCACGGCCTACTTCGACACGCACCGCGTGCGCTCCATGCGCGAGACCATGATGATCGTCGTCCAGCCGGACGCGAGCGTCGGCAGGATCGAGGTGCTGTCCTTCGGCGAGCCCGTCGAGTACATCCCGCGCGAGCGCTGGTACGGCCAGTTCACCGGCCACAAGCTCGACGGTGACCTGTTCCTCGGCCGCGACATTCGCGGCGTGACTGGCGCGACGCTGACCGCCGTGGCGACGACGAACTGCTCGCGCCGCGTCCTTGCCCTGCACCAGGTCCTCGGTGAGATCGCCAAGGCCAAGCGCGAAGCTGTGGAGAAGGCGAAGAAGAAGCGCGAAGCGGACGCCAAGAAGAAGCGCGAGGCCGAGGCCAAGAAGAAGGGCGGCGGTGACGGCGGCACTCCTCCGAAGACGCCGCCTGCGCGGAGCGCGCACCTCGTTCCTGCGCGGAGCGCGCACCTCGTTCCTGCGCGGAGCGCGACTCTCGTCACCGCGCAGCGCTCGCCCGTGGAGCTCGGCCGCCGTTGAGCCGCGGCCAGGTCTGGCTCGTGCACGCGTCGAACGCCCTCGTCGGTGGCACGGGCGTCGTGTACGGCTGGATGCGCTACATCGCGGAGCCCGAGGACGAGTTCTCCATCGTCAATCACCCCTGGCAGCCGGACGTGCAGCACCTGCACGTTCTGACGGCGCCGCTGCTCGTCTTCGCCGCGGGCTGGATCTGGACGGCGCACGTCGCGCGCCACTGGCGCGCGGGGACGCGGCGCGGACGGCGTACCGGCTTGACTCTCGTCGCCATGCTGCTCCCGATGATCGCCTCGGGCTACCTGCTGCAGACGGCGACCTCCGAGGCCTGGCGCGCGGCGTGGATCTGGGTCCACGGGGCCACGTCGGTACTCTGGCTGCTGTGCGCGGCCGCGCACCCGTTCCTGCCCCACCCGCGCAGGCGAACGCCCGAGGAGTAGCCGCCGGGAATCAGCCCGCCGGCGACTCGCGTGGGTCGACCCGCCGGCCGAACAGCGTCTCGAAGAACCAGCCGAGCCCATGCAGCACGCTGCTGCGGCGATGGCCGGCCAGCACGCCGCGGGCCACCCGCCGGCGCGCCTCGCGGTCCGGCTCGTAGGCGACGAGGAAGCGCAGGTAATCGCTGCGCGTCAGCCCGCGCCCAAGGCGCGCCTCACGCCGCCACACGTAGCGATAGAGCCGTCGCAGATTCTTGAGCAGCTCCCGCTCGGTCGGCTTCGCGCGCACGATCGAGCCGTCGAGGTCGATCACCCACAGGCGCGGCTTGCCCGCATCCAGGGAGCCGGCGTCGACGAGCAGGTTCGTCGGCGTCAAGTCCGCGTGCAGGCAGCCGTGGCGGTGCAGCTTGCGGACGAGCGCGCCCGTCGCGCGCAGCAGCGTGCGCTTCGAGGTCACGTCGAGCTCTGCCGTGCGCGCGCGAGCCATGACGAAGCCGAGGTCGGTCGTGCCCTCGATGCGGCGCGTGACGAGGTCGAGGTACCAGCCGCCGAGGGACGCTGGGCGCGCGCGGGCCGCGACGACCTGGGGTGTATCGATGCCGGCTCGTCGCAGCGAGTCGGAGAGCACCAGCTCGCGGAACGGCCGCTCAGGGTCGAGGTAGCGCTCGCCCGTGATCCAGCGCATGAGCCCGCCGTGACTGAAGCGGCGCACGACGAGGCGCTCGCTCTCCGTCCGCAGCTCGAACAGCGGACGCCGACCGGAGAGCTCGCTGCGCGTCAGCGAGCCGTCGTGCTCCGGACCGTAGCCCGAGGCGTGGAGGCCACGCGCGTGGTCGACGTGCAGAGCGAGGATCCCTCCCGGGGTCTCGTCCACGAAGTAGCTCGAGGGCAGGTCGCTGAGGATCGGGAGGCTACCGGACATGGAGTGGGTCGGGGTCGCCCGGAGAGTGGCGCGCGCCCCCCCGATGAGGAGGGACGCGCGCTTCACGTTAGATCCCGGCGCCGAACGAGCCGGGGCTCGACTTGGGCTCGGGCTTCGGTTCGGGCTTGGGCTTCGGCTCGGGCTTCGGCTCGGGCGCCGGTGCGCTGGCCGCGGGAGCCGGCGCCGAACGCTTGCGCTCCTCCTCGACCACGCCCAGCCCGAAGGCGGGGCCGCTCGACCTGGGCTTCGAAGCCGGCTGCGGCGCAGGCGCCGAACGCTCGGCCGGGGCGCGCTCCGGTGCGGGGCGCTCGGCGCGGGTGGGCTCTTCGCGGCGCGGGGCGCGGTCGCGATCCCGGTCGCGGCTCCTGCCACGTTCACGGTCGCCGCCACGATCACGGTCGCCGCCACGATCACGATCCTGCGCTTGGCCGCGATCCCGATCGCCTGCGCTCTCCGAACGGCGACGGCTTTCGCCTTCGTCACGTCGACGGGACTCGCCCTCGTCGGCGCGGCCGCGACCGGCGCCGCGCCCAGGCTCGGCGTCGCGTGCGGGAGCCTCGTCCCGTCCACGGTCGTCATCCCGTCCTCGGCCACGTCCGGTGCGCGGTCCGTCGTCGCCACGGCCGCGACCACGGCCACGGCCTCGATCGTCCGAGCCTCCACGGCGTCGCCCGCGATCGCCATCGCCGCTACGCTCGCGCTGCGGCGGTTCGCCATCGTCGTGGACTTCGCCGAGCTCGAGGAACTCGGTCGGGATCGGATCGGAGAGGAAGAGCGAGTCGCGGTCGTAGAAGTTGACGCCCTGCTCCCAGGCGTCGAGCGCGTAGACGGTCACCACGGCGTAGCTGCGCGCCTGGCGGCGGCCAGTCTCGCGCGCTTGCTCGAAGTCCTTGGCGAGGTGCAGGAACGTGCGGCGCCCGGCGCGCAGACCGTACTGCGTCGCCTTCTCGGCGTCGCGGGCGCTCAGCCCGACGTAGAGGAGCTCCTGGGGCTTGGCGGCCTCCCCGGGATCCACTTCGATCGAGTGGCCGTACAGCGCGCGGATGCAGCCGTCCTCGGCGGCGTAGCGCGGACGGTCGCCGGACTCGATGGCCTCGAGGACGTCTTCTTCCTCGATGGGCTCACCGAGGCGCTCGTTGAGCACCTGCACGATTTCTTCGACGGGGGCGGCGCCGAAGTCGTCGAGCTCGAGATCGAACTCCTCCGGCTTGTGGCGCAGCATGTAGGCCAGCGAACGGGTGATCCGTTCGATCAGCGATTGATGGGTCATCTTCAGCTTGGACAGCAGTGGCGACGCATTGGCGTCGGCGGTGGCGCGCATTCAGGGCGCGCAGGGGCCCGGCGTTGGCCGGGGGACGGCCCATTGGGGCCAGTACGGGCGGAATTGTAGCGCCGGCCCGGAGGGGCTTCCACGCCCCTCGGCCGAGGCCCGGCTCAGGTGCTTCCCGGGAGCTCGAGCTCCCCTTCGCTCTGACCGACGACGGCGGCTCCGCAGGAATCCGACCAGACGTTCACGACCGTCCGCATCATGTCCAGGGGCCGGTCCACGGCCAGGAGCAGCGCCGCCCCCTCCAGCGGCAGGTCGAGGGCGGACAGGATCGTCAGCATCATCACCAGGCCCGCGGAAGGGATGCCGGCCGCGCCGACGCTCGCGAGCAGCGCCATCACGACGACCAGCGCCTGGGCCGAGAAGCTCAAGGGCTCTCCGCCGAGGGAGGCGTAGTACTGCGCCAGGAAGATGACGCCGATGCACTCGTAGAGCGCCGTGCCGTCCATGTTGATCGTCGCGCCGAGCGGCAGGGTGAACGAGGTCACCTTGTTGCTGACTCCCCCGCGGGCCTCCACGGTCTTCAGGGTCACCGGCAACGTCATGCTCGACGAGCTCGTGCTGAAGGCCGTCATGAGCGCTGGCGACATCGCCTTCGCCCAGCGGATGGGAGAGACCTTGCCGACGAACTTCAGGACGAGCGGCAGCGTCACGACGGCGTGCAGGACGAGCGCCAGCGCCACCGTGAACATGTAGAGGAGCAGCGCCTTGAACGGCTCGAAGCCCGTCCCCGCCACGACCTTGACCAGCAGGCAGAAGACCCCGTACGGCAAGAGCTTCAGCACGCCCTCCGCCATCCGCATCATGACCTGGAAGAAGGCCTCGAACATCTCGCGCAGGCGGCTCGAATGCGGCTCGGTGGTCCGCGTGATGAAGTAGCCGAGCAGCAGGGCGAAGAAGATCACCTGCAGCATCGCGCCGTTCGAGGTCATCGAGCTGACGACGTTCTCGGGGATCATGCGGCGCAGGATCTCGAGCGGGTTCTCGACGCGGTCGCCGATGCTGGCGTTGGCGGAGAGGCCGAGCTGCGCGCCCGTTCCAGGCTCGATCAGGTTGACGAGCACCTGCCCGAGCAGCACGGCCAGCAGGCTCGTGCCCATGTAGTAGCCGAAGGTCTTCAGCCCGAGCCGGCGCAGGTCCTGGAGCGCGCCGACACTCGCGACCCCCGCGACGATCGAGGCGAGCACGAGCGGCACGATCAGCATCTTGAGCAGCGCCATGAACAGGTCGGCGCCGAACGCGAACGGCCAGATCCACTTCGAGCGCGGAGACTCCGGGTCCATGCCGAGGGCCACGGCCACGGGGGCCAGGACCTCGGCGTCACCGACGGCGACGAGCCAGATGACCTCGCCGTTCTCGCGCGCCGCCTGGGCGCCTGCGAAGTCCTCCGGGGTCGCGAGGGGCACCACGACCGCCTCAGGCGTCCCGCGATCGACGATCAGACGATCGTAGGTCACCCCCATCGCGAGCTGGGACTTGGCCGACGGCCCGCTGGCCGAGACCAGCTCGATCCCGCCGTCCGCGGCGCGCCAGGAGGAGCCGCTCCAGGACGGGGCGTCGAGAAACGCCTGGAACAAGAGCCCGACGACGAGGCCGCCGAGCATCCAGAGGAGGACCTTCCAGTGGGCTTGCATGCGGGGAGCCTAACGAAACGCACCCCGAAAAGGAGAGCGACCGCCCCCACGAGGGGTCGGCCGCACTCCAGCTTCTTCAGTGTTCGTTCGTGTCGGCTCGGCGCGCTCGCCGGACCCTTCTCGTTTCGTCGCGTCGCTCCCGGAGTCCGCAGCGGCCCCGAGATCGTCGCTGTCGGGTCAACCGGTCGCCGCGCCCTCAGGCGCCGAGCCGGGGTCTCCAGAGCTCAGGCAGCGCACTCGAGCCGCTGCTCGCCATGTCGAGGCGTGCGCTCCGGCGCACGCCATTGGGCTCCCCCCGGCCCTCGTCCCCCTCCCCGGAGCGGGGAATGTGCGGCACGAAGCCCAGGGCCTCGAGCTGCGCGAAGAAGGACGCACTGCCTTGCGCCTCGACGACGAGCTCGTCGCCGCTCTCCTCGTCGATCCACAGGAAGCAGGCCTCGACCGCTTCACTGTTCTCCTTCAGAAGGCTCTCCTCCAAAGTGCCCTCCGACCTGCGCGGAGCGTGCGCCGGCCCCTCTCCAAGGCCGGCGAGGCGGGGACTCTCCCCCGCGGGGTTGCTGTTCGTTGTGCTCATCGGACTCATCACTCTCTCCGTCGGGACGCCATCAACTCTCGTAATGGAGTTCGGATATCGCCCCCCGCCGTTTCAGTCTTTCCGGGTTCGATTCCGTGCTTACTTTCCTTCATCAATTCGCGAGGAATCGAATCGGTGGCCAAGCAATCGGAAATGTCTCGAGAGAAGGCGCCCGGCCTGCCAGCGTCGCGCCTCGTCTCCCTCTGCCGTAGGTACGCACGAGCGTGCCCATCGCTGGCGCGAAAGGCACGCTCGTTGTGTGAAGGTTGGGCAAGCCGTCCGTGGTGCAGCCCTCCTCTCGCGCTCGCGGCTACCGCACGGAGAGCGGCGAGCGATCGAAGGCCGGCTCCTGCGGGGCGCCGAGCAGCTGGAGCGTCGTCGGGGCGATGTGCAGGAGGTGCACGCCGTCCGCGGGGACCTCGACCTTCTTGTTCGAGGCGAAGATGCCCGCGACGTGCACCGGCGCGACGGAGACGTGCCCGCCTGACCAGTTGTTCTTGTTCGGCTTGAAGATCGGGCCACCGAAGTAGGTCCCGTCGCCGGCCTTGTCGAAGTCGATGCCGCCGGAGGTCGTGCCCCACGAGACGCGATAGTTCGGCTTGAAGCCGACCATCAGGTCGCCCTCGCGATCGCGGTACGGGCCGTCGTGCACGTCGTCGATCAGGACCACCTGCTCGACAACGGGGACCGCCTCGCCGCTGCGGTCGTCGGTCAGCTGCAGGAGCTTGCCGCGGATCTCCTCGGCCAAGGCGCGCGACTCGGCCTTCGGCACGATCCCGAACTTCTCGCGCCCCTGCTCGTTGATGAAGATCATCCCCAGACCGAGCGCGTAGGCCTTCGTGTTCTCCCAGTCGACGAACGCCAGCGCCGAGCCGTACCCAGTCTGCTTGCCCGTCTCGGAGATCGCGAGGTAGCCCTCCTGCTCGAGCCAGTTGTTCAGGGCCACCTGGTGGCGGAAGCTCTGGAAGCCGTGGTCCGCGCAGACCATCAGCGTGTCCTCCGGCTGCAGGTACTCGTCGCGGACCCAGCCGATGATGCGATCGACCTCCTCGTAGATGACCGGGATGGCCTCGCGCAGCTCGATCTCGCGTCCGAAGAAGGTCATCTTCTGCGAGGCCTTCGCCTCGTCGTACATCGGGTGCAGCGGGTCGTAGAACTGGTAGCACATGTGCTGCACGCGGTCCGGCGTCGAGAAGACCGACATCAGGACGTCGAAGTCGCCCTCCTCGAGAGCTTCACGCGTCAGCTTCTCGCGCCACTTCATCGTGAACTCGATGTCCTCGAGCATCGTGACCGCGTCGATCACCTTGTCCTTGAACGGCATCGTCGCGCAGGCCCAGCCGAAGGTCTCGAACGGCCCACCGATCCCGGCGGCGAGGTCCTGGGAGAACGAGGGCGGCTGGCTGACCGGCTGCCAGAACTGCGGGCTGCGCGGGTCGATGTCGAGCGTGTTGACGAACAGCTCGAAGGTGTCGTCACCCGCGTCGGGCTGGAGGATCTTGATGCGCGTGATCGCGTTCGCCTTGATCAGCGGGTTGAGCTCGAAGGTCAGGCTGTACCAGTCGGACCAGACACCGGTCGTTAGGTCCTGCTCCTGGCCGCCGATCGTGATCTTCGCGCCCTTCGCCGTGCGCACGAGCGTCATCGGCACCTCGGCGCGCACCTTGGCCTCGAGCTGCGCCTCGAGCGCCTTCTTCTCTTCGCGCAGCCTGGAGCCCTCCTTCCAGCCGATGCCGCTCGAGGGCTTGAGGCGCTCGTCGAGCGCCTCGATCTGCTCCTGGATGGCGCGCTTCGCCAGGAAGTCCTTCGGTCCGTAGACGGCGGTCTCGATCTTGTCGTTGCGCCAGTCGGGGATGCGGAAGATCGTCCCCGCCGTGAGGCCGTCGGTGCGCCCCAGCGGCGGCCTGTCGAGCTCGTTCGGGCTGGTCGTGTAGAGGAACCACTGGCCGTTGTCGCCGCGGCAGTCCGGAACGCCGAGGCCACCGAGCACGCGCGCGCCCTCGACGTGCGGCTTGTCCCAGGCCATCGCCGCGTCGATCACGACGGCCCGCGAGCCCGCGCGCGCCGCGTGGTCCCAGAAGCCGTCGACGGCGACGGGGTTCGCAACGATCCCCGGGATCTCCTCGGGCACGTAGCCCTTGGCGGTCTGGACCCCGAACACGCCGACGGCGCCGAGCAGCGCCGAGACGACGAGAGCGAGCCCGAGCTTGAGCCGCAGCAGCACCTTGAACGCGATCAGGAACAGCAGGAACACGCCGCCACCGACGAGGATCATCAGCATCGTCTCGTCGAAGCGCGCGAGGAACCCGATCACGGGACCGGCGTCGAGGTCGGTCGTCTTGCGCGTGACGCCGTTCGTCTGGTGCCCGACGTCCGGCCGGGGGCCGAAGTCCTCGTCGTGCACGCGCTTGACGAAGCCGGGCACGC
>CAYGST010000100.1:9803-11706 GCA_964352415.1 uncultured Planctomycetaceae bacterium
ACGGGTTCTGGCCCGTGTTCAGCGCTGCCCAGGCAACGGGCGACTCGGCGGAGTAGGTCGTGCCGAGCGGCGCGAAGGTTCCCTCGCTCGCGAGCGCGTCGAGGTTCGGCATGCGACCCTCGGCGGCGAAGCCGGCCGCGGTGCGATAGTCGCCGCCATCGAAGCCGAGGACGATCACGCGGCCCTCCGCCGCGGGCGCCTCGGTGGCGCGTGCCGCCGCCGGCAGTCCGGCGAGGACCCCCAGACCGACGAAGAGGGCGAGCAGGAGGGCGAGCGGCGCAGAGCGACGCAGGGGGGTGGATCGATGCATGGGGATCGGTGCTTCCCGCGCGCGCGATGGCGCGGGTATCCTGCCGGCTTCGCTCGCCCAGGAGGGGCGGCTGCAACGGGCACGGACGTCGAAGATGAAGGGTCGGAGCTACGAGACGAGGGCCGAGAGGTTAGCAGGAGCCCCCGCCGAGGCCCATCGGCGACGCGGACGGGTTCGGAGTCTTCGGCAGGACGCCGGCGGGACTCGAGACCTGTCGCGGCTGGCAGGCCGCGCCGCCGCGAGTTCGGGACGCGCCGCGCTCGTCGTGCTCGGACTGCTCGCCACGCTGGCGCTCGCGGTCTGGATCGGAATGCAGCGTTTCGAGGGCGATCCCGAGCGTCCGCTGGAGCCGATCGATGCCGGCGGCGCCGTCGCCGGAGCCGTCCCCGACGCGCCGCGGGGCTCCACCCCCAGCGAGCGCAGCGCCGAGCTCTGGGATCCGCCCAAGCCCTACGAGCGCGCCCGCCCCACCCTGCCGACCTTCGAGGGCCGCGGCTCGATCCGCGGCCTGGTGCAGGCGCCGCCCGGCGTCGCGCTTCCGAAGTCCTACATCGTCGAGGTTGGCCCGAGCCTCTCGCTCACCGGACGCGAACGCGCCGAGCGCCGCACCCATGAGGCCGGCGCACCCGAGTTCGCCATCGAGGACCTGCCGCTCGGCGGCTACGACGTCTGGATCACGTCCCCCGGCATGAACTCGCGCCGCACGCCCGTGCTCCTGAGCGAAGCCTCGCCCCACCCCTTCCTCGTCCTGAAGATCTCGCCGATGGGCAGCCTCGACGGCTTCGTCGTGCGCGCGGACGGCGGGCCCGCGGAGGAGCTGCGGGTCGAGCTCGCCGAGCGCGACGGCGACGGCCGGCTCGAGACGCGCACGCGCCGTGACGGCTACTACCTCTTCGAGGACGTCCCCGACGGTGAGTACCGCATCGGCTTCGGCCCCCTGCAAGCGCCGCTCCTGCCAGAGCGCGAGGTCGCCTTCCTCGCGCCGTCCCTGCGCTTCCCGAAGGTCGAGCTCCCTCCGACCGCGGACGTCCTGATCCACACGACGAACACCCAGGGTCGCGCCATCGGCGAGATCACGCTCACCGGCTTCGGCAGGCCTGCGGGACGACTCGAGACCACCTCCGACCTCTCGGGCAACGCCTGGGCGCGCAACCTGCCGCCGGGGCGTTATCGCGTCAGCGCGTCGGGCGACGAAGGGCTCACTGGCAAGACCACGCTCGAGATCACGGACGAGTCCGGCCAGGAATTCTGGGTCGCCGTTCAGTAGGGCGCGCCTCCGCCGGATCTCCCTCCCTTGGACGCTCCCCTCGACCCCGGGCTGCGCGCCGTGCTGCGGCTCGCCTGGCCCACCGTGCTGTCGTTCGTCCTGAACAACGGCTTCCGCATCAACGACCAGTACTGGGTCGGCGGGCTCGGCGGCGACGCGCACGCGGCGATCGCGTCGAGCACGGTCCTCCTGATCCTGAACTTCGCGGTGATCTTCATCGCGGTCGGAGGCAGCAGCCCGCTCGTCGCGCGCGCCACCCGCCCGCGCGATCTCGTCGAGCGCGACGACCTCATACGTCACCCTCACCGGCTCCGCGTAGGGATAGG
>CAYGST010000101.1:0-11624 GCA_964352415.1 uncultured Planctomycetaceae bacterium
GCCAACGCCGACGACGCCGCGATCGCGACCTCCATCATCCTGATGGGCCGCAGCCGGCGTTTTTCAATCAGGTTCCGTGCAGGTCAGGCGGCTTCGGCCGTGCTACGTGAGTGGGACAGCTCGAGGGTCAGCTTGAACGCGCTGCCCTGGCCCTCTTCGCTGCGGGCGGTGATGTCGCCGCCGAGCAGCAGCGCCAGGCGACGGGCCAGCGCGAGGCCGAAGCCGTAGCCGCGGTTCTCGGCGTCGTCCGAGCAGCGGGCGAACGGCTCGAAGATCCCGCCCATGCGCTCCGACGGGATGCCGGCGCCGGTGTCGATCACCTCGAACTCGAACTTGGGGCGGTGCCAGTCGGAGGTCTGCCCGTTGCGCAGGACGACCTGGACCGAACCGGTCACCGTGCTCTGGAGAGCGTTCTCGAGCAGGTTCTCGAGGATCTGGCCGACGCGCTCCGGCTCGGTCTCGATCTCCGCGGGGAGATCCCCATCGGTGACGACCTCCAGCGCGACGCCCTTGGCCGCCGCGCGCTCCGCGAAGCCCGCGACGACGCGCTTGGCGAGCTCGACCGGAGCGCAGCGCTCCGCCTGGATCGAGCTCTTGCCGCGCTCGAGCGCCGTGACGTCGAGCACCTCGTCGATGGTCTTGAGCAGGTGCTGGCTGATGTCGAGCGCCAGCTCGAGCTCCTTCGAGCGTTCGCCGCCCTCGACGACGTCCGTCAACGACTCGACGTTGCCCAGCACCTCGCAGAGGCGCGTGTTGACCTCATTGCTGATCTGCACGAGGAACTCCGTGCGCAGCTCCAGCGCCATGTCCGAGGCCGCCTTGGACGTGACGAGCGCGCGGTTGACCGTCTCCAGCGACGACGCGTAGGCGCGCGCCTCCTGCTCGGAGCGCTTGGCCTCGTCGAAGAGCTCGCGCTCGCTCATCGTCAGGTTCCACTTCGCCGTCAGCGCGCTCGCGAGCATCGTGATCTCGATCGCATCGAACGGCTTCTTCAGAATCAGCAGCTTGTCGCTATGGCCCAGGATCTGGATCGTCTCGTCCCAGGTGTAGTCCGAGAACGCCGTGCAGATCACGACGTGCAGGTCGGGGTCGCGCTCCCAGAGCTTCGCGATCGTCTCGACGCCGTCCCAGCCCGGCGGCATGCGCATGTCGACGAAGGCCATCGCGTACGGCTCCGCCTGGTCGCACGCCTGGCAGACCATCTTGTAGCCCTCCTCGCCCTGGAACGCGGACTCGATCTCGAACGTCGGCGTCGCGCTCGAGGCGGGCGCTGCGGCCTCCTCGGCCGTCGCGC
This sequence comes from uncultured Planctomycetaceae bacterium, assembly GCA_964352415.1. Taxonomy (GTDB): domain Bacteria; phylum Planctomycetota; class UBA1135; order UBA1135; genus JABACD01. The sequence continues at coordinate 1,295 of CAYGST010000101.1, forward strand.
CGAGGAACGCGGAGCGCATGTCCTGGAGCTCGGCGCCCGCGGACGCCGCGGGCAGGAGGATCTTCTTGAAGTCCTCGTGGATCTCCGGGTTGTCGTCGATCAGCAGGATCCTGCGATTGTCGTGGTGGGTCATAGTTGAGCTCTCGACGGTTGGAGGACGCGAGTGGGTAGCTCGAGAGTGAAGGTGGCGCCCGTCCCCGGTCCGTCGCTGCGGGCCGAGAGGGAACCGTGCATCTCCGTCGCGGCGTTCGCTGCGGAGTGCAGCCCGAAGCCGTGGCCGGAGGGCTTGGTCGTGTAGCCGTGGTCGAAGATGCGTCGCAGGTCACCGGGTTCGATGCCGCAGCCGGTGTCCTGGACCTCGAGGCGGATGTGGGTCTCGTCCGTCGCGAAGATGCGCAGCGTCAGCTGGTGCACCTCGGGACGAGCCTCCTCCATCGCCTGGCGGGCGTTCTGGATGAGGTTCACGAGCACCTCGAGCGTCTTGTAGCGATCGATCGGGACGCGGGGGAGGTCTTCGAACTCGCGCACGATCTCGTAGCCCTGATGGAAGCGATCGACATCGCCGCTGACCTTCAGCGCGCGCTCCATCAGCGCCGGGAGGTCGCAGCTCTCGACGACCTCGGCGCGGGTCACGTAGTCCTGCTGCGAGTTGACGAGGTCGCGGATGCGGTCGATGCCCTGGGTGAGCGACGCCAGCTCCTTCGCGATGTTCTCCTTGCCCTCGCTGATCTGCTCGGTCAACGCGCTCAGGAACGGCTGGAAGTGCTGCCCGCGCGGATCGCCCTCGATGAAGCTCGCCAGATCCTCCGCGTGCTCGACGATGATGCCGTTCAGCGCGACGAGGTCCTGAACCGCTAGCTCGTCGGTCTGCCTCGCCAGCACCGTGGACGAGACGTTCACGCTGTTCAGCACGTTGCCGATGTTGTGCAGGATCCCGGTGGCGATCTCCGACTTGCCGGCCTCGCGGGCCGTGTCCACGAGCATCGCGCGCGACTCGGCGACCTTCTCCATCATCTGGTCGAACTCGCGCGACAGCACTCCGATCTCGTCTGCGCGGTCGAGCTCGAAGCGCACGTCGGCCGTGTCGTCCTCGCCGACGAGCACCGCGTTGCGCATCAGCGCGAAGATCGGCGAGAGCACGATCTTCTGCAGCAGACCGATCAGCACGAACAGGATGACGAGGCCCGCCACGAGGGTCGAGACCATCGAGCCGCGCACCACCGCGGCGCCGAAGCTGGTGATGTCGCGGGGGACCTCCGCGCGCAGGATCAGATCCGGCGCGTCCCCCATCCCCGGCGTGCGCTCGCCGATTCCGGCGGAGATGCGGTGCGAGACCTGCAGCCAGTCGTCGTCGCGCGCCTCGATCAGCGGCGCTCCGCTGCCTCCGGCGAGCCAGACCGCCTCGGCCGCGGAGATCGCGGCTTCGTCCTGGAAGCCAATGGCGAGGTTCGTGGCCTCGGTGCCGCGCTCGAGGTCCTCGATCAGCTCACGCCCGAGGAAGCGGCCGAGCAAGACCACGCCCCGGGTCCCGCCACCGCTCGCGGCGTAGACCGGCTGAGTCGCGATCAACAGCGGGCCGTGCTCCGTCTCGAGGAAGCCGCGCTGGGCGCGCAGCATCCCGCGCGCCTGGTCCTCGAGCCGCCAGCCAGTGAGCAGCGGCGTCTCCACCGCGACGCCGACGGTGGGCAGGATCGCGAGACGTCGCTTGGTCGTCGCGTCGGAGCGGTCGGGGTGGGCCCAGGCTCCCCACATCACAGTGCCCTTGGCGTCGCAGAGCATGAGCAGATCGAGCGTCTCCGCCGTCAACACGCCCTCGTGGAGGATGCGCTCGGCGAAGTCGGGGCTCTCGCCCCCGAGGTAACGCGCCAGTCCATCACGCTGCGCCCAGTTGAGCGCGCGACCGTCGAGCGAGGCCAACTCGCTCTCGAGCCCCGCCTTCACGCGCACGGTGGTCTCCTGCGCCATGTCCTCCTCGAGCTGACGAAAGCCCTCCACCACCGTCATCTGCTTGATGACGTAGTCGCTGACGAGATAGGACCCCACCACGAAGGAGAGGATCGCCAGGATCTTGGAGCGGAGCTGCATGGGGACGGATGCTGGGGGGACGTGGACGGCTCGGGCTCAGGCAGCCCGACGCTCTGTCGGTGGTGACTCGGAGACGTCGGCGCAGATCGGCTCGCTCTGCGCGAGCGTCTCCACCGCCTTGTTCATCGCGGCGACGAGCTCTTGCAGCTGATCGCTCTTGCGGATGCGGCAGGGTCCGGTGTAGCCGTGTTCCTGCAGCTCGCTGAAGTACTGCTCCATGCGATAGACGGGCCCCGCGATGCGGAACGTCGTCAGCACGCCGACCAGATACGTGACCGGCATGATGGCGAGCAAGGTGATGCCGAGCAGCGAGAGCAACGTGCCGTTGATCTCACCCATCACCTGATTGCCGTCGGCGGGGAGCACGGCGGCGATGCGAGTCGTCGCGGCCTGGAACAGCAGAAACTGCATCAGCAGGCCGAGCACCGAGAGCCCCAGGAAGACCAGCGTGAACTGGATCTGGAGTCGCGGCTTGATCAGCTTGATCCTGCGCTTGTACTTGGACATCGGTCGTGGGGTGTGGGTCGGGAAGGGCCCATCCGTCCACTCGACACGCAGCCGGGCGCGACCTGAGGAGCCCTGGGGAAATGCGGGGGCGCCACGAACCCCGGTCGGGGCGTTGTGACCGGAAACGTTTTCCGGGTCAGCCGCGGATCCGCACTAGCGCGGCTTCCGCGTGCGGGCGGACGCGCTCGCTGGCGGTCTCCAGCAGCAGCTGGAGCTCGTCCGCGACCCTTCGCGAGCGCAGCACGCCGAGCACGGCGCAGGCCTGAGCCACGATCGCGTCGTTCGGGTGCCGCAGCTCGAGCGCGACCTCGGCCGCCAGCTCGTGCCGGTACAGGCCGTGCCCGACGACCGCGCGCAGCGCCGCCGCGACCCTCGCGACGTCGTCTCCGTGCAGGGCCTCGAGCACGCCGCTCGCCTCGTCCTGCCACCAGGTCTGTTCACGGTCGTACCACAGCCGCCAGCGATCGACGTCCCCGTTGAGCGACTCGCCCGTGATGCGCTTCAGCGCCCAGTACGCAGTCTCGGCGACGAGCGGGTCCTCGTCGACGAGGAGCTCGATGACCTCCGCAGTGGCCTGCGCGTCCTCGAGGCGACCGAGGACGAGGCACGCCTCGCGGCGCACCTGCGGGTCCAACGACCCGAGCGACTCGTGGACGTAGTCCAGCGTGCGCTGGCTCGGAGCGGCGCGCAGGAACTCGACCACGCGGCCGAGCTGCGCGAGCACGATCACGTCCTGCGAAGGGTCACGGCCGAGCAGAGCGCCGAGGAAGTCCATGGCCTGCGGACTGGCCGCCTCCGAGACTGCCCGCAGGACGATCATGGTCACACGCTCGTCCAGCGTCGGGAACGTCCGGGTCAAGCCCGCCCAGGCGCTGACGTCACGCGAGAGGATCGCCGCGAGCGAGTGCTCGAGCTGACTGGCGAGGCGGGAGTCGAAGGGGAGCTCCGGGTCGGCCGGCGACGCGAGCGCGAAGAGCAGCGCAACGTCCGTCGCAGTACCGAAGCGCTCGAGGGTGTGGAGCGCCAGCAAACACTCGCGCTGGCCCTCGCCCTCACCGTCGATGATCCGCGTGCTCACCAGGCGCGGCAAGCGTCCGAGCTGCGTGCGAAGGCTCCCTTCGAGCGCCGCGTCGAGCATGAAAGCGCGCTCCGCCGTGGGTAGCGCGACGTAGTCGAGGAAGCGCTGCTCCACCAGCGGCCCGGCCGCGAGCAGAGCGTCGAGGAGCGCCTCCTCGTCGATTCCGCGCTCCTCCTCGATTCGCTCCAGGAGCCCGCGCACCGACGGATCGGGCTCGACCGGAACAGCCACCTGTCCGCGGGCGAGGCCCGGCAGCAGCAAGACGATCCCCAGCAGCCACAGCGTGGCCGATCGCACACGCCGGGGCAGGGGCCGGCGCGAGTGGAGGATCGCGTCTTGGGGCACGTTCAGGCTCGCGGTGCGGGGCTGGGAGTCAGCGGACGACCTTGCCGGAGGTCTCTCTGAAGTTGGCCATGCGCTTCGACATGGTCGCGACGAGCTCCCAGTCCTGGCCCTCGTCACCGACGACCGCGTCGTCGTCCCACATGATCCCGAGGACCTCGCCGACCTGCGACCAGTCGAGGCCGGCGGCCGGCCCCATGTAGGACTGCGGCGTCCCCGTCAGGTCGTAGTACTTGATCCAGACGAACGCCTCGAGGTGCGCATCGGGCGAGCGCGTCGTCACGAGCGCGTTCTCCTCGATGTAGGCATCCGGCGTCGTGTTGCGGCGCGTGATCGGCTGGTCCGGGACGTCCGCGATGCGCCAGGCGACGAGCACGGGCAGCCCGGACACCGCCATCTCGGTGCCCTCCAGCGCGGAGTCGAACGAGATGTGCGAGCCGGGAGCGATCGTGATCGTGTTGGCGGCGACGCCTCCGATGAGGTGCGTCCCCGCGCCGATCTCGATGTCCACGGTCGGGCCGTAGATGTAGCCGTAGAACTCACCGTCCGGCTCGAACACGAGCGGATCGTCGACGCGGCCGTCCTCGTCGAAGTCCAGCCACTGATCCGTCGTGAGCATCAAGAGGAACCCATCCGGGTCCTGCTGCGTGCTGACCAGCGACGCCGTGCTCGGCACGTACAGGCGCTCGGAGACGAAGATCCGCACCTGCCCCTCGGTGCTGTCCACGGTGATCGAGGAGGAGTCCCCCATCACGAGCTGACCGATGACCAGGGTCGCAGGACCGACGAGCTTGATCCCAGCGCCGTCGGCGATGCGAATCTTGCTGACGCCGTATTCGCCGTCCTCGAGGACGAGGTTGTTCCCGATCCCGATGGTCACGTCGCGGCGCATCTCGACGTTCGGCAGCTCCACTGGCGGGAGCGTGACGTCGGACGCCATCGGCGTCGTCGTACCGGTCACGGTCACGTCGCCCGCCGAGGTCACCGAGCCGCTCGGACCCGGCTGCGCGTCTCCGTAGACCACAGTCCCCGTCGGGATCGGCAGGCCGCCGGGAGGCGTCGTCCCATGCAGCACGACGTCGCCCATGGCAGCGAGCTTGGCGCCGTCACCAGTCGTCCCGCCGGGAAGCAGACCGTCGACCTGCGAGAGGAAGCTCCCGTCCTTCGAGTCGAAGCCGTCGACCAGCGAGCCCTCGCCGACGATCAGGTCGCCGCCCGAGAGGAAGCCAAGGGACGCGATCGGGTCGCCGCCCTGTTCGAGGACAGCGCTGATGGTGAAGCGGCCGCGCCCGACCATGCCCGTGCTGAGCAGCGAGATCTGCCCGTTGGGCAGCTCGTTCGCCTCGACCCAAAAGTACCCGTCGCCGAAGCGCGCCGGGGCATCCGGCCTACCGACGTCACCGGTCATGCCCTGCGCGACGCCGAGGAATCCCTCGGCCAGCCCGGCTTCGGCGATGTAGATCGCGCGCTTGTTGTCGATGGACTGATCCTGCCGCTTCGTCTGCGACGTGTGGATCTGAACCATGACGACGCCCATCCCTGCGACCACCATGACGAACATCATGGAGGCGATGAGCGCGGAGCCGCGGCGGTCCTTGCGGCCCGCTCGGCTCTTCGTACGGAAGCTTTGGATCAAGTCGATTGTCTCCCCAGCGGGTTCCCCACCCGCCGTCTAATTGCGACACGTCGCCCGTCGGCTCCGCGTCCTCGTGTAGACCACGCCCTGGCTGTCGGTCCGCGACATGGTCAGGCGAAATTGGATCTGGCTCGCATCCCGGTTGAAGGCCAGGCCTTCCTCGTCCGCGATGCCGTTGTCGTTGTCGTCCTCTCCGTTGAAGGTCTCCCCCTCGAGGAGCTCCGGGACGAACTTGTTCCAGATGAGCGTCATCTCGTCAGGAGCGTCCGGGTTGCGCGTCCAGATGATCTGGCCCGTCTCCGTGATGAACTCGATGCGCTCGGGCACGCCGACGATCGGCTCGCCGTCGACGACGTCCGTGACGATCTCGTACTCGATCGAGCTGACGAAGCTCGGCGCCGTGAGCACCTCGTCGAGGCGGTCCACGCTGGTGGACATGATCGCTTGCTGGATCCGGTCCATCGTCGACTCGACCTGGTCGTCGAGCGCGCTGCCGAACACGCCGGACTCGTAGGCGTCGTTGCTCGCGTTCTGGAGCATCACGATGTTGCCCAGGATCAGGCTGAAGATCGCGAGGCCGATCATCAGCTCGAGCAGGCTGAAGCCCGCGCGGCGGGTACTGGAGACGTGGAGCCTCACCTCGCCTTCTCCATCTGGGCCAGCATCGTGTGCATCTCGAACGAGCGCACCCCGGCGCGCCCGCGCCAGTGGACCGTGACCGTCACGGGCAGAACCACGTAGTCGAGGCTGTGGTCCTCTCCATCGATGACCCTGTCGCCGTTCAGGTCGCGCGGCATGCAGAGCAGCTCGTTCTGAGCGTCCTCGCGCAGCGGCGCCATGTCCGACGGGAACTGGATCTCGCCGACGAAGCCGTCCGCGTCGTCCGGATCCGGCGTCAGACCCTCGACCTGGAAGTGCTTCCCAGGTGCGGTGCCCGGCCCGTCCGGATCATCGGCGGGGTCGTCGTTGTAGGTCAGGTAGACGGCCCCGAAATTCCAGTTGTGCATGTCCTCCAGGATGCTGCGTGCCGCCTCGGCCGCGATCGCGCGCTCACCGTTGACGCGGCGGTGCGTCGCCGTCGCCGTCAACGTGTGCGTCAACATGCCGCAGCACATGGTCAGGATCAGGACCGAGATCATCACCTCGATCATGCTGAGACCACGCTTGCGCCGAGCCGGCGGCCTGGAGCCGCGCAAGCTGCGACGGAGGCCTCGCGGGCCACCGATACTGGAGCTGTCGAACATAGTGGAGGAATAGCGGACTCCGCGGCGAGCCGTCGCCCGCCCCGCGCGTCCCGAAGGAGCACGGAGAGTCGCGTCCAGCATCGGCCTCCCGACACGTCCACCTGAACCCCACCCCGGGAAGATTGGCGGCGCCCCGCTCCACGTTGCTTGCTACGGTCTGCGGCCCCTGAAGAGAGCCAGCCACGCACCATGAGCCCGAAAGACGAGAACGCCCCCACCGAGCCGCCGAACACCATCCCGTCGATCCGACGCGCGATGATGCCCCGCGACACGAACGCGGTAGGAACAATTTTCGGGGGGGTCATCCTCGCTGAGATGGACCTCGCCGCGGGCATCGAGGCCCGCAACCACGTTCCGCATCGCTGCGTGACCGTCGCGTTCGACCAGGTCGAGTTCAAGGAGCCCGTTCAGGTCGGCGACGTCGTGTCGTTCCACACAGCCGCCGTGCGGATCGGCCGGACCTCGATCACCATCCAGGTCGACGTGTGGTCCAAGAAGCGCATGGGCGGCGGCGAGTGGGTGCACGTCACGGTGGGCTGCGTGACCATGGTCGCCGTCGACCAGGACATGCGCCCGACGCCCATTCGTCCCGAGTTCACGGACGCATGAAGCCGCGCGCCTTGACGGCGGCGCTGCTCACCGGCCTGTGCGCCGCGTCCTGCGGCGAGGCCCCCCGCAGCGACGCCCCGGACATCCTGCTGATCTCGCTCGACAGCGTTCGGGCGGACTTCCTGACCTTCGTCGACGAGGAGACGGCGCCCAACCTGGCTCGCCTGGCGCGACGCGGGACCGTCTTCACCCAGGCGATCGCCGGCACGAGCTGGACGCTGCCCACGCACGCGCAGATGTTCACCGGCATGCCGCCCGTCCTGCACGGTCTGCAGGAGAGCGACCTCGTGCTCGACCCGAAGCTCGCGACGCTGCCGCAGCTCCTGCAGGGCTCCGGCTACGACACGGCGGGCTTCTACACCTGCTGGTACCTAGCGAGCGAGTACGGCTTCGAGACCGGCTTCGACCTGTACCAGAACGCGATGCAGGGCGGCGATCAGCTCTCGCAGGCCCTCGCGAACGCGCTCGAGGCGGACGGCGCCGTCGCAGATCGCCGGCGCAACTTCCGCCGTCAAGTGCCCGCGCACCGCGACATCAACTCACCGCTCGTCGTCGACAAGGCGCGCGCCGCCGTCGAGCGCATGGGCGACGGGTCGCCAACGTTCCTGTTCGCGCACTTCTTCGATCCGCACTTCGACTACATCCCGCCCGAGCCCTACGACACAGCCTTCGACCCCGACTACGCGGGCGCGCTGACCGGCGTCGACTTCTGGACGAATCCGGGTGTCTTCGACGCCACCAAGCGCCCGGCGCGTCAGATCTCAGATCGCGACCTCGAGCACGTGCAGGCCCTCTATCGCGGTGAGATCGCCTGGACCGATCGCGCCATCGGTGAGCTGCTCGACGCCCTCGAAGCGCGCGGCCGCCTCGACGACACGCTGATCCTCGTGACGGCCGACCACGGCGAGGAATTCTTCGAGCACGAAGGGCGCGGACACCGCCAGACGCTCTACGACGAGGTGCTGCGCATCCCCTTGCTGATCGTGCCGCCGGGGGCTGCGCCGGCGGCAGCGCCTCGCATCTGCGACGACCAGGTCGGCCTCTCGGATCTGCTGCCGACCGCCCTCGACTATGCAGGCGTCGCGCCGCCTCCGCTCGTCCACGGGCGCTCGCTGCGCCCTGCGCTCGAGGGCGGCGAGCTCGCCGAACGACCCGCGCTGTCGTCGCTCTCGCTCCCGCTCGACGGTCCGCGCGCGGGCTGGGCGCTGATCGAGTCGCTGCGCACGCCGCGCGAGAAGCTGATCCGCTACTGGGCGCAGTTCGACGACGCGAGCGAGCCGCAGTTCGTGCGGCTCGAGTACTTCGATCTCGCCGCGGACCCGGGCGAGCAAGCGCCGCTCACGACCCTCGACGAGCGCCGCGTACGCAAGGCCTGGCGCGCGTTCGAAGAGGAGCTCGACGTCGTGCGCGCCTCCTGGGCGCAGCGCGATCGCACGCCTGCGCCCGAGCTGTTCACGGAGATGGAGTCAGTCGTCGGCCACGACCTCGCGGCGCTCGGCTACGTGACGACGGGCGAGGCGGGCGCGGACGAGCTCGAGGAGCGCGCGCGTCGCATCGGCATCGAGCCGCTTCCGCCCGCGCGCCTCAGCGGCCCCCGAGACACGACCACAGCGCCGCGATGAAGCGCGCATCCGCGCCGCAGCAGCCGCCGACCGCGGAGACGCCGAGCAGCGTCGCGCGCGCCATGTCCGCTGCGAACGCCCCGGGTTCCTGCGTGTAGATAGGCCCCCACTCCCCCGGCTTCGGCTTCCCCGCGTTCGGCTTCGCGAGGAGCGGCACGTCCACGGCGGCCAGGCACTCCGGCAGCGCGGGTAGCAGCGCCTCGCTCCCTTCACCACAGTTCAGGCCAACGGAATCCGCGCCCGCCGCCGCCAGGTTCGCGAGCACCTCGGCCACGGGTTCACCAGCCAAGGTGGTGAAGACCCCGTCGCGACGGGTGGTGGTGAAGCTCACGGTGATCGAGAGGTCGCAGGCCTCGCGCAGCGCGGCGAGCGCGATGAGCCCCTCGGCTTCGTTCGGCAGGGTCTCGACGATGAGCGCGTCGACGCCCGCTTCGACGAGCAGGGTCCCCTGATCCCGGTAGGCGACGGCGAGGGTCTCCGCGCGCTGCTGCGAGTAGCCCGCTGCGCTTCGCGAGTCCCTGGCGCCGGGAGCGGGCCGACTGCCGGCAGGTGCTCGGCCGCTCCAGAAGCCGATCGGTCCGATGTCGCCCAGGACGTAGGCTCCGCCCCGTTCGTCGGCCGCCTGGCGCGCGAGGCGCACGGCCGCGTGGTTCAGCTCCTCCCAGCGGACGGCGTGATCTACGTCGGCCAGCGCAGGACGGCTCGTGCCGAACGTGTTCGTGAGCAGCGCCTCCGCTCCGGCGGCGAGGAAGCCACGGTGAACCTCGAGCAGGAGCTCGGGCGCCATGAGCGCGGCTCCCGCCACCTTCGTCGTCGCGACCTCGCCCGAGGCGATCAGCGACGAGCCGACCCCGCCGTCGAGCAGCACTCTTCCGCGCGTGAGTCGCTCCCGCCAGGTTTCGTCCACGCCGCTGTCCTCCCGCGTGGCCCGCGCTCGATCAGAGCGTCAGGCGCAGTCCGACCCCGTACGCTTGGAATGGAATCTGTCCGCGACTGCGGATCTCCCAGGCGCCGCCGGCCACGAGGCCGATGTGGTCCGTCGCGCGCCAGATCACGTCGAAGTAGAAGCGGCCGAAGTCGTCGTTCGGGCCGTTGTCCGCTTCGAGCCAGAAGTAGGTGTAGCGGAATTCGCCCTCGACCTCTGCCTCCGGAGAGAGGCCGCGCAGTCCGACCGAGACGATCGGGCCGTCCGCCTCGACGGTCGTGG
>CAYGST010000102.1:0-11606 GCA_964352415.1 uncultured Planctomycetaceae bacterium
GTGCTCTCGCGTGCGTTCCTGGGCCTCACCGTCGCGTGCGCGCGCTGCCACGACCACAAGTTCGACGCGATCAGCGCGGAGGACTACTACGCGCTCTCCGGCTTCGGAATGGGCGCGAGCTATCGGCAGCTGCGCTTCGAGGCGGACCGCGCTGACGCCGCCCTGGCAGCGGACCTCACCGTGCTGCAGGTCGAGCACGCGCCGCGCCTGGCCAGCGCGCTGGAGGCGTCGCTGGCTGCGGAGATCGCCCTGACCGGGCGCCGCCTCGCGGGCGCCGCGGACCTGGTCGCGGACGCCGGCGATGCGCTCGATGGCCTGGAAGAGCCCGAGCTCGACGCGCGCGTGCAGGCGCTCGCGGAGCTGCACGCGGTCACCCCCAGCGCGCTGCGCGCCTGGACGGCGGAGTTCGTCCGCGCCCGTGACGACGTGCGCCATCCGCTGCACGCACGGACCGCTCGCTTCGCCGGAGCCGCCGGAGTTGCGACGCCGGGCCCGACCGCGAAGAGCGCGGGGCGGCCCGCCGCCGGCGATACGTCGCTCGCGCCATCGAGTACGGAGTTGCTGGACTCCCTGTTCGTCGCCGGGCCAGACGGCCAGCGCGTCCTCCTGCAGAGCGGCCACGCCGCCCGCGCCCAGCCGGCCGGCGCGCTGCTCTTCGGCGCCCGCGCCGAACGCCCGCTCGTCGGGCGCCTGACGCGCCCCGGGATCCACTTCGAAGCCATCTGGGACCGCACCGCCTTCCCCCCCGGGCACCAAGACGAACCGGCCGCGACCGGAGAGATCCTGCCGGGGCGCATGCTTCGCACGGCCACGTTCACGCTGCAGGCCGAGCGCCTGTCGCTGCTCGTGCGAGGCCGCGGCTTCGCGTACGCGGCCGTCGACTCCCACCGCCTCGTGAAGGGCCCGCTGCACGCGGCGCTGACCCAGCGCATCGACACGGACGGCCGCTTCGCGTGGATCGAGCTCGACCTCGCCGAGTACGTCGGGCATCGGCTGCACCTCGAGTTCAGCCCGCGCCGCGGCGAGGGCGAGAGCTTCGCGGTCACAGGATTCGTGCAAGGTGCCCCGCCCGAGACGTTAGACGGCACCAAGGCCTCGGATGAGCTGGAGTGGCCGGAGGACGCGGGTGCTCCGTGCTCCGACGCGCTCGTCGACTGGATGCTGCAGCGCCCCGCGCTGTTCCCGCTCGACCACGCAGCCTACCGCGCCGCGGGCAGGGACTACGCTGACGCGCTCAACGCGTTGACCGCGGAGCACCCGTGGACGTCACCGACCGCGCCCGTGATGCTCGAGGGCAGCGGCGTCGATGAGTTCCTGCTCCTGCGTGGAAGTCCAGCGACGCCCGGCGGCGTCGCGCATCGTCGCTTCCTGGAAGGACTCGGCGGCAGGTCCTCCCCGCCGATCGAGTTCGGCAGCGGCCGGCGCGAGCTCGCGCAGCGCATCACCTCCCCCGACAACCCGTTCCTCGCGCGCGTCTGGACGAACCGCGCCTGGCACCACGTCTTCGGGCGCGGCCTCGTCGCGACGGTCGACGACTTCGGCGCCATGGGCGAAGCGCCGAGTCACCCCGAGCTGCTCGACTACCTCGCGGACGAATTCGCGCGCGGCGGCTGGTCGACGAAGGCGCTACTGAAGCGACTCGTGCTCTCGCGCGCCTACGGGATGGCGAGCCGCGGCGACGCGCTCGCCGAGGAGCGCGATCCGACGAACGTCCTGCTGCACCGCATGCCCGTCCGACGCCTGGACGCCGAGTCCCTGCGCGACGCCATCCTCGCGGTCTCCGGCACCCTCGACCCGACGCGCTTCGGCCCGAGCGTTGCGCTGCACCTGACGCCCTTCCTCGACGGGCGTGGACGGCCGGGCGAGAGCGGTCCCCTGGACGGCGCGGGGCGACGCAGCCTGTACCTCAGCGTGCGGCGCAACTTCCCCGAGCCCTTCCTCGGCGTCTTCGACTTCCCGAACCCCGCGACGACCATGGGGCGCCGCGCGAACTCCAACGTGCCCGCCCAGGCGCTGACACTGCTGAACGATCCGTTCGTCCACCAGGAGGCGCAGCGCTGGGCGACGCGCAGCCTCGCCGAAGGACCGGAACTCGCCCCCGCTGCCCGCATCGAGCGGCTCTACGTCGAGGCCATCGCGCGCCCGCCGAGCGCCGCGGAGCGCGACGCCGCGCTCGCGTTCGTGGCCGACTCGAACGCGGACCCGGACCCGGACCCGGAAGCCCAGCTCGAGACCTGGTCAGCGCTGTGCCACGTGCTCTACAACCTGAAGGAGTTCCGCTACCTGCCATGAGCGGACGAGGCCCCGACGACGCGCTCTTCCGCGCGGCCCTGCACGAACGCCGCGGGCTCAGCCGTCGCGAGCTGCTGCTCGGCGGCGCGCAGGGCTTCGGCGCGCTCGCGCTCTCCGCGCTGCTGGCGGACAGGAGCTACGGCGCCCAGTCCCAGGCGCCGCTCGGGGCGCTGCGCGCGCTGCATCATCCCCCGCAGGCCACGAGCGTCATCTTCCTCTACATGGACGGCGGGCCGTCCCAGGTCGACACCTTCGATCCGAAGCCTCGCCTCGAAGCGGAGAACGGCCAGCCGATCGGGATGGCGATCCCCAAGACGCAGTTCGACAACGTCGGCGCGGTGCTCGCGTCGCCGTGGAAGTTCAAGAACTACGGCGAGAGCGGGCTGCCCGTCTCCGACCTCTTCCCGCACGTCGGGAGCTGCGCCGACGACCTGTGCGTCGTGCGCTCGATGACCTCGAAGTTCCCCGAGCACACCTTCGCGAACTACTTCCTGCACACCGGCCACGGCCTGCAGGGCCGGCCCAGCATGGGCTCCTGGGTCAGCTACGGGCTCGGCAGCCTGTGCGAGGACCTGCCCGGCTACGTCTTGCTGAACGGCGGCCTGACCCCGCCCGGTGGCCTGGACAACTTCGGCAGCGGCTTCCTGCCCGCGGCCTTCCAGGGCTCGGTGTTCCGCGCCGGCGCGGAGCCCGTCTCCAACGCCACCGCCCGCGAGACGGACACGCTGGCGCAGCGCCGCAAGCTCGACCTGCTCGCGCAGCTCGACGGCGCGACGGAGCTCTCGGGCGACCGCGAGGTCGAGGCGGCGATCGCGAACTACGAGCTGGCCTTCCGCATGCAGGCCGCGGTGCCCGAGCTCGTGGGCCTCTCGGGCGAGACGAAGGCGACGCGCGACCTCTACGGCCTCGACGCCGAGTTCGAGCACACGCGCACCTACGCGCGCCAGTGCCTGCTCGCGCGGCGGCTCGTCGAGCGCGGCGTGCGCTTCATCGAGCTCACCTGCCCGCCCGCCGGCGGGGACCGCTGGGACCAGCACGACAAGCTGAAGGCCGGCCACGAGGCCAACGCCCGCGCCGTGGATCAGCCGATCGCTGGCCTGCTGAAGGACCTGAAGTCGCGCGGGCTCTTCGACACGACGCTGGTCCTGTGGGCGGGCGAGTTCGGGCGCACGCCGATGGCCCAGGGCACGAACGGCCGCGATCACAACCCGCACGGCTACACGATCTGGATGGCCGGCGGCGGCGTGCGCGCGGGCAGCGTGTACGGAGCGACCGACGACTACGGCTACTTCGCCATCGACGGCAAGCTGAGCATGTATGACCTGCACGCGACGCTGCTGCACCTGCTCGGCGTGGACCACGAGCGCCTGACCGTGCGCTTCAGCGGGCGCGACATGCGCCTGACCGACGTGCACGGCGAGGTCGTGCGCGAGCTGCTCGCCTGACGCGGGGCGCGCGTTCGCCGGCACGCCTCAGCGGCCGCGAAGCTCGCTCTGACGCATCGGCATCGCGTCGATCACGCGAGCGATCTCCGCCGGAGCGAAGGTCTCGCGGCGGCGCTCCTTGACCCCGCCGTCGAGACCGACGAGCACGACCGTGAAGCGCTCCCGGTCGAGGTCGTAGCGCTCGCGCAGCGCGGCGCTCGGTGGCGCGCCCGTGCGCGCGCCGAGGACGACATGGCTGCGGCTCCCGGACGCGTCGATGACCAGGAGATCCCGCTCGAGGAGCACCGCTCCGGCTTCGCGCAGCGCGGCGAGCTGCGTCTCGACCTCGTCCGCCGGGCCCGCGACGACGAGCAGCCGCTGCTGCCAGCGGACGTCGTCGAACCACTCCCCCGAACGGGCCATGGAGCCCGCCGCGCTCGCGGCCGCTGGACCCTGGGGCCTTGGAGTCGTGGCCCCCTGCGCGGTCGAACGCATGGGCTGCGACCCGCCCGCCTCCGGGCTGCCGCAGGCGACGCAGACCGTCAGGGCTCCGGCGATGAACGGGACATGGCGACGTGCACGCATGCGATGAAGTTCGCGCCCGCGGAGCTACCGGATGCCGAACCTCCCCCGGCGAAGACCGCGCTGCCGATGGATCACCCGCTGCGGCGCGGATCCCATCACGCAACGCGTACGCGACCGCCTCCCGAGTTCGGGATCGCCACCTCGCCGCGCTTGCTTCGGCCCGGTCGGCGCCCTTGGATAGGAGTATGAGATCCCTCGGCTTCCTGCTTCTCGCCGGCGCGGGCGCCGTTCCCGTGGGCGCGGTGCTCTGGAGCCGGACGGAACGGTCGAACGAGGCCCACGCGCGGGTGGCGCTCGAGGCCGTCCCAGGGGGCGCTGTCCCGGCCGCCACGCCGGCGCGCGGAAGCGAGGACGCCGGCGATCGCTCGCCTCTCTCCCGACGCGGCGAGGCGCAGCGTCCGGACACGGGCGAGCCCGAGCTGGTCGTGCCCGCTCCGCCACAGGACTGGCGAGCGCGGGACGGCGCGCGGCGCTCGCTCGGTGAGGACCGCGCCGCCCGCCCCAGCGAGGTCTCGTCCGGGAACCCCGCCCTGCGTCCCGGGCCGCACCGCCGCACGGAGCTCAGTCGCGGGGACCTGCTGCGTGCGCGCAGCGCCTGGGACCTCATCGACGAGCTGCGCGACGACGACGTGCCGTGGAACGCGACCGAGGCCTACTCCCAGCTCAGCTACCGGATCTGGGCGGAGCCCGCCCGGCACCTCGAGGTGCACGAAGCCGCGTTGCCCTGGATCGCGTCGGAGGACGCTCAGCTCGCCAACCTCGCTGGAGGCCTCGTGCTCGAGTGCGCCCGTCGGGAGAGGGAACGCGGCGCGACCTACTGGCCGAACGAGGCCCTGCTCGACCAGGTGACCACCTGGCTGATCGATCCGCCGGCGCCGTACTACGGCCACCGCGGCGTGAGCACCCTGCGGCTGGTGCGCTTTGCGCTCGACCACGTCGACGTGCTGGAGCCGCGTCTCCTGCAGCGGCTGCGCCGGCCCGCCGGGCGCGACGTCTTCCTGCCCGCGTTCGTCCTCGGCGCGAGCGGCCGCTGGGAGCACACGGATCTCCTGGCTCCGCTCCTCGTCGCCCGGCTGCGCGACAACGACATCGACAAGGACGCCTGCATGGCGCAGGAGGCGCTGCTCGCGCTCGGCCCCGGCGTCATCGTCCACCTCGAGGCCGCACGCCCGAACGCCGACGAGCAGCAGCGCCTCACGATCGAAGCCCTCCTGTGGGAGTTCCGCTGGCCCGCGCGCAGCCAGGCCGAAGCCTTCGAGCGCAGCCACCTGAACGTCATCTGCTACCAGTACGCCTCGGGCATCGGCCGCTGGCGCTTCTGTTTCAACTACAACTGAGCGCGAGCGTCTTCCCCGCCCGCAACGGCTCGCTCACTCGCCCAGCGGGACGATCACGCCGCTTTCACCGGTTCGCTCGAGCGAGGTCGCCTCCACCGCGATCGGGTCCGCCCAGGAGTTGACCGCCATGTCGACGGTGACCTGCAGCCGCTCCTTCGCGAGCAGGAAGTAGCGGCTCTCGCGCAGGCGCACGCCGACGCGCTTGGCGCGGGCGTCCCCCTCCTCCGGCACGACTTCGAAGGAGTCCGCGGCGCGGCGCGACGGCGGGATCCCCGGCTCGTCGTGCAGGGCCTCGACGAACACGCGCGTGAACGCGCCGCCCTCGAAGTCCGCCGGGATGGACCAGACGAAGTCGATGCGCGCCTGCATCGAGCGCGGGTCCGGACGCACGAGCGTCGCGGAGCGCAGCTCGAGCCCTCCGGCGAAGCGCGCGAGCGCGGGGCCGTCCTCCGCCGGGAGGATCTCCCACAGGCACGGCGGCGCGCTGGGATCGCGGCCGGGCCGAAAACTCATCACCGGGTAGTAGTGCTCGGCCGGGTCGTAGGTCAGGCCTTCGAACGTGCAGGTCGCGTTGATCCAGATCCAGAGCCCCGAGCTGTCCTGGTAACGCCAGCTGCGCGGGAGGATCCACCAGTCGACGCTCTCCAGCGCCTGACGAGCGCTGCCGGCCCGGGGGCCTCCGTCCTGGATCGCGAGGTCCTTGAACAGATCCGGCGCGTGCACGAGCCCGCGCCGCGGACCGATCCACGCGGCGCTCCAGGTCCCGCGCACCTGCACGTCGGCCGCGAGCTTCCACGGAGCGTCGACCCCGATCAGGCGATGGCCGGCCGAGAGCGGAGGCAGCGCATCGACGATCGCGCCGTTGGGCTGATGCTGGCGCGAACGCTGCAGCCGCCAGCTCTCACGCGCGGAGTGTCCGAGCGTCAGGACCAGCAGCGCTGCAACCAGGACGCCAGCGGAGGTGCCAACGCGACCGCCGAGCAGCACGCGCGTGCGGGTGTACAGGCCGGCGCACGTGGCAGCACCAACGCAGGCGAACAGCGGCAGGACGGGGACGAGGTAGCGCACCTCCTTCGACTGCAGCCCGGACATGCCGACGACGTACACGAGCCCGGTGAAGAGCAGGACGTCCACCTCGCGCCGCCGCTCGAGGCCGAAGCGGGCGATCGGATACAGCGCGAGCAGCGCGAGCGCGGGCCAGGTGGCAGCGTCCGGCAGCTCGCGTACGTAGAACCACAGCGGCCGCTTGTACCAGCCACGCGGCGCCGCCAGCACGCGGTCCGGATCCACAGCGCCCTTCACGGCATTCGGCGACTCGTAGATCCAGTCGGGCAGGAACGCGGCCGCCTGGTCCGAGGTGAAGACGAGCACGCTCTCGAACGGTTGGGTCCAGAAGATCGCGTCGAGCAGGCCGAGCGCGAGGAGCGGCCCCAGGCAGCCGAGCGCGAAGCGCAGCGTCTCGGGCCAGCGCCGCTGCAGGAGCGCGACGACCACGAAGGCTCCCAGGAACAGGAAGCCGGGATAGCGGAAGAGCAGCCCGCTGCCCATCGCGACGCCGGCGGCGAACGGGGACCCGCGCGCCCACAGCGCGACGCCGAGCATCGCGAGGGCCGCGAAGGGCACGTCGGTCAGGTAGGTCTGGGACCAGTAGCCGACCTCGGGCGAGAACAGCACCAGAGCGAAGGCGGCCAGCGCGGCCCAGCGTCCGGCGGCGCGCTGCGCGAAGAGCGCGGCGGCGGCGGCGGCCAGCAGGAGCGCAGCGATCGAGATCGCGCGTGCCGGCGAGGCGTCGAACCCCGAATACGGGTCCTCGTCGTCCATCTCGAGCAGCGGTGCCTGCAGGAGCGGCAGCCCCCAGGGGCGCTTCGGCATCACGGGCGGGTTGCCGACGCTGCGCAGCGACTCCGCCATGAGCAGGTACTCCGCCTCGTCCGCGAGCACGAGCCCTTCGACGCGCGACAACCCGTTGCCGCGCAACGCGAAGGCGAACACGGCGACGAGCGTCGCCGCGGTCCAGAACAGCCAGTCTCTCCAGGCGCTCTGCATGGTGGATCAGCTGCCCTCCGGGGCGCTGCTGGGACCGCGCACGAGGTGCTCCACCCGCGTCCAGCCGTAGACGACCGCCGAGTACAGGTAGTAGAGCTGGTGCAGCGCCATCGCCGTCGCCATCGGGCCGACGCCGGAGCAGCGGCCCACGAGTCGGTAGAAGTCCCAGCTCGCGGCCAGGCTGAGGACGAGGAGGACGACCGGGAGCAGGCCGAACAGCGGCAGGAAGGCGGTCGCCACCGGCGCGATCAGCAGCGCGCCCCAGAACCCGAGCGCGAGCAGCGCGCGGCCCCGCTCGGCGTTCGAGAGGTTCAGCGCGCGCGCCGTCTCCGGCGATTCGATGAGCATCCGCGACCAGGGCCGCGCGCGCCGGAAGATGTCCGTGTGCAGCATGTTCCCGAGCGTCCAGTGCTTGAGGTGCTTGACCTGCACGTCCTTGCACAGACGCACGGAGTGTCCGGCGGCGCGCAGGCGCTGGCCGAGCTCGATGTCCTCCACCGAGGCGTGCTCGAAGCGCGCGAGGTCGAAGCCGCCGACCGCTTCGAAGACCTCACGACGAATCGCGCCGCAGCCGGACCAGAACGTGCTCGCCTCCTCCTTGCCCTTCTGATGGACGTAGTGATGCAGGAGGTTGCGGTACTGGGAGACCCACCCGGGGTGGCCGGGTCGGTCGTCGTAGGAGCCGAACAGCGCGACGCAGTCCGGACGCGAGGCGAACTCGGCGCGCACCCGCTGCGGCACGTCCGCGTGCATGACCGTGTCGGCGTCGAGGAACAGGAGCACGTCGCCCCGCGCCTCCCGGGCGCCGCGGTTGCGCGCGGCCGCCGGGCCGGCGCGGCGCTCGGAGAGCCGCACGTCGAGGCCGGCGGCCCGACACAGCTCGGGGCTGCGATCGGTGGAGCCGTCGTCGATGATCAGGACCTCGAGCACGTCTCCGTTCTCCAGCGCGGCGCGCAGCGGCGGCAGCACGCGCTCGAGGTACGCCTCCGCCTGGTAGACCGGCATCACGATGCTGATCGTCGGCGACACCTCGGCGGTGGTTGCCGTGGAAGCGGCGGACGGGCTCGAGTCGGTCACGGGCGACGCGTTCAGGCCCCGCGGGAGGTGAGGTAGGCGTCGATCTTCGTCAGCGAGGCGAAGTTCTTCAGCGTCACGTCCTGCGCGGGAATCTCGAGGCCGGTCTCGCGCTCGAGGAAACCCACGAGCCGCGTCACCCCGAGCGAGTCGAGGGTCTCGGAGAGCAAGAGGTCCTCGTCGTCCCCGATCTCGCGCGTCGGGTCGTTCAGGATCTCCGTGCGCAGGAAGGTGCGGATGTCGTTGATGGTCATGGGCCGGGGCCAGCGCTGTCTGTGTTCAGGACTCCGAGAGGTGCGGCGGCGCCTCGGCGAGTCGCTTGCGGTCGATCTTGCCGCCGCTCGTGTGCGGCAGCTCGGGGACGAGGGCGAGGTGGCGCGGGAGCGCGTAGACGGGGAGCTTGCCGCGCGCGTGGCGCAGGAGCTCGGCGTCCGTGACGGCGCCCGCCTCGCGGAGGGTGACGGCCACGCAGATGTCGCGCGAGCCCTGCTCGTCCGGTACGGCGTAGGCGGCCGTCTCGAGCACGCCGGCGTGGCTCGCGAAGGCGGCCTCCACCTCGTCGAGCTCGACGCGGTGGCCGCGCGTCTTCACCATTCGATCGCGCCGCCCGAGGAAGCGCAGCAGCCCGTCGGCGTGCCGCACGACGACGTCGCCGGTGCGGTAGAAGACGTCCGGGAAAGGCCCGTGCCCGTCACGCAGGAAGAAGGCTCGCTCGTTCAGATCGGGCCGGTTCCAGTAGCCGCGCGTCAGCGTCGAGCTCTTGATGCACAGCTCCCCCGCCTCGCCCGGCGCGCACTCGGCGCCGTCCTCGTCGAGGATCAGGTCGAGCGAGTTCCTCGAGACGGTGCCGATCGGCACGGGCTCGTCGAACGGCTCGCCGGCCGGCGGCAGGTCGTAGCAAGTGCACGACGGCGCCTCCGCCGGGCCGTACACGTTCGTGAAGCGCGCCCCAGGGAGCGCCGCCATGAGCGCTCGCAGGTGCTTGGGCGGGAAGGGCTCGCCGCCGAACAGCACCCAGCGCAGGCGCGTGAGATCGCGCTCCTCCAGCGCACCGCGCTCGAGCATCTCGATCAGCGTGAACGGCACGGTGAAGACGACGGAGACGCGCTCCTCCTCGACGAGCTCGGTCCAGCTGGCCGGGAACTTCGTGACCGGCTCGGGCACCAGCACGACCGTCGCGCCGGCCTGCGCCGTCGAGAAGAAGTCGAAGATGGACAGGTCGAAGTGCAGCGGCGCGTGGCTCGCCACGCGGTCCTCCGGCACGAGGCCGACGTGCTGCGCGCCCCAGCGCGCGTAGGAGAGGCTCCCGTGATGCGTGTGCATCATGCCCTTCGGCGCCCCCGTCGAGCCGGAGGTGTACATGAGGTAGCCGAGGTCCTGGTCGATGATCCAGACCTCCGGCGGCGCCTCCGGCAGCGCGCGGATCGCGTCCCAGGTCGTCGCGGCGAAGGGCGTCTTCGCGGCGACGCCGTAGAGCTGCAGCTCGAGCGCGGCGTCCAGCTCGGCGAGGACCGGCGCGCGGTCGTCGGCGCTGACCACGTGCCGGATCCCGCAGTCGCCCAGGATGAACGCGAGGCGCTCGGCGGGCATCGACGGGTCGAGCGGCACGAACACGCCGCCCGCCTTGAGCGCGCCATAGATCCCGACGCCGAGCTGGAGGCTCTTGCGCAGGAACAGACCCACTCGATCGCCCTTCCGCAGTCCGCCGGCCACGAGGGCCTGCGCCAGCTGATCGCTGGCCGCGTCGAGCTCGGCGTAGCTCAGCGACTCGCCGCCGAAGCGCAGCGCAGGGTGGTCCGGCGTCTCGCGCGCGAAGCGCGTGATCGCGGAGTGGATCAGGAAGTCAGCGGTCATCGCGCGGCTAGAGCCCGAGCAGCCCGGCGATGATGTTGCGCTGCACGTCGAGCGTGCCGCCGTAGACCGTCGCGCCGATCGCGTCGCGCAGGTCGCGCTCGACCTGGGTCGCGGTCTTGTAGCCGTCGCCGCCGTGGATCGCGATCGCGTCGAGGCTCGACTGCACGAAGGCCTCGCTGAGGTGGTTCTTGGTGAGCGCGGCCTCCATCAGGTTCGGCTTGCCGCCCTGCTGCAGCCACGCGCACTTGTACAGGAGCAGCCGCGAGGTCTCGAGGCGCAGCTTCATGTCGGCGATGCGGTGCGAGATCGCCTGGTGCTTGCCGATCGGCGCGCCGCCGCGCACGCGGCCCCGCGCGAACGCGACGCACTCGTCGAGCTGGCGCGCCATGGCGCCGAGCTGCGGCGCGAGCACGAGGCTGCGCTCCCAGCCCTGGGAGAAGCTGAACAGGCTCGCGCCCGCGCCCGGCTCGCCGAGCAGGTCGTCCGCCGAGACGCGGCAGTCGCTCAGCGTCAAGCGCCCGAACGGGACCGTGCGCAGGCCCATCTTGTCCTCGACCGGATGCGCCTCGTACCCGGGGTTCGATGCGTCGACCGTGAACGCCGAGAGGCCCCAGCGGCCGGCCTCGGGGTCGGTCCGGGCGAACACGATCGCGAACTCGGCGATCGGCGCGAACGTGATCAGCACCTTCTCGCCGTTCAGCACGTAGTCGGCGCCGTCGCGCACCGCCGTCGCCGAGAGTCCGAAGGCGTCGGAGCCGCTGCCCTCCTCGGTCATGCCGTAGGCGCCCTGCAGGCTGCCGTCGACCGAACCCGCGAGGTACTTGTCGATCTGACGCTCGCTCCCGAAGTGCAGGAGCGCCGTCTGCACGCCCCACATCTGCGCGCCGAGCGCGAAGGTCAATCCATTGTCGCGGCAGCCGCGGCCGAGCGCCTCCATCAGGAAGGCGACCGTGGTCACGGGCAGTCCGGCGCCGCCGCGCTCGGTCGGCACGGG
>CAYGST010000103.1:0-3433 GCA_964352415.1 uncultured Planctomycetaceae bacterium
CCGCGCCGCCTGGTACGTCGCACCGCCCGCGGCGAGCAGCAGCACGAAGCTCAGCGACTCGATCAGCGCCAGCGCCAGCGCGATCGGGAACGGTCGGCGACGAACCAAGATCAAGCCGAGCACGCTCAGCACGAACAGCAGCCCCGAGATGAACAAGGCCAGGACCACCGGCTCCCCCGCCACGAAGACGGCCAGCCCGGTGATGACCGTGAGCAGGAAGCACTGCAAGAGGTACAGCACCAGGATCGCCTGCAGGAAGCCGACGCGACGCACCGCGCGGCGCATCTCCGTCGCAGCCGCGCGCTGCTCCCCCGGCGCACCGCCGCGCGAGCGGCCCCCTCCCGCGAGGTCTGCTCCGCAGTCCTCGCAGAAGCGCGCGCCAGCGTCGTGCGTCGCGCCGCAGGCGCAGCAGCGGGACGCCGCGTCGCGCGCCGCCTGCCGTTCCGTCGTCCTCGCGCCCGGCGCCGTTGCATCCGTCTGCAGCTCGAGGGTCGCACCGCACGCCTTGCAGCTCCACGCCTCGCGGTCGTGCGGGACCCGATAGGTCTTGTCGCAAGCGGAGCAGCGGGCTCGCAGGGTCATGGCGCGGAGGTTCGGTCGAGGTGCGGCGGAGCGGCCCGACCAGGGTAGCGAGGCACCGCGCGCCGCGCCTCCCCTTCAATCGCTGCGCAGGGCAGTCCACGGCGAGAGGAACCCGCGCTCCACGGCCAAGGTCCGTCCGCGCACCTCCTCGCCGTGCAGGGTCGCGAAGGTGACGTAGCGCACGCCGTTCCCGTCGTGCGTGGTGAACGCCACGTGAGCCGCGCCCCAGGCGACGTTGACCTGCACGTTCTCCAGCGTGGAGCCGTAGAAGCTGCCGATCAGCTCACCCGCGGCGTCGCGCTCGAGCACGAACGGGATGAGGTACGGCTCGGCGGCCGGCTCAGAGCGCAAGTCGACCTCCCAGCGGCCGAGCAGCGCGTCGAGGTCCGCAGAGGCCTCGACGGTCACCCCCGCGGTCGACGCCCGACTTCGCGTGCGCCCGCCCCGCCACGGCGCGAGGAAGCCCCGCTGCACCGCGTAAGTCAGTCCATCCAGCCTCTCACCGTCGAGCACGCCGCTGGTGACGTACTCGCCCGCGCCGTCATCGGTCACGACGGCGAGGTGCAGGTCGCCCCACACCTCATTGCCGTGTCCGCGCAGGATCGGTGAGCCGTGGAAGGAGCCGCTGAGCGCGCGCGCCTGCCAGTCCGCCACGACCAGCTGCTGCCAGTTGTCCTTCGCTCCCGGCCGGTAGCGCAGGTCGACCTCCCACACGCCGAGGAGGTCGGCCGGATCGGCGGGTGTGACATCGTGCGCGCTCGCCTCCCGCGCGACGATCTGCGGCTCCGAGGTCAGGGGCGCGGCCTTCTCGGTCGTCGCCGTGCAGGCCGTGAGGAGCGGGAGGGAGAGCCAGAGGATCCGGAGTCGCAGGACGTCAATCATCGGTCGATCGGGGTCGGAGGAAACGGTGGGGCGCGCCAGCTGCGCGCGTCCCCCTCCGCAATGCGACGCCCCTCGATTCGGCGGCGGGCGATCCGGGAAAGGGCTCCGGGAACCGCTGGCCGCCTCGCGAGCACGGGTTCGGCTAGCGCCCCGTCATCGGCACCGGCACCTCGATCTCCGCCGGGATCTCGCGCGCGACGCTGCGCACGGCTCCGTCCGCTCCGACCGCCACCTTGAAGCGGCGGCCGCTGGCCTCGATCTTCGCGTGGTACTCCACGAGGTTGCGCTCGCCGTCGCGGATCTCCTCCCAGGTCGTGATCCGGCCGTCCATCAGCGCCTCGACCGCGGTGCGCGCCGTCTCCGGGACGTCGTTCGCGGCGACCTCGAGCTCCTCGGAGGCGAGCGTGCCGTCCAGGCGGAACATCACCTCGACCTCGCGGCCGTCGATCTCCTTGCTCAGCTCCCAGAAGAGCTCGCCGCCGACCATCTCGCGCTCGCCCGCGACGACGCGGCCGCCGGGGTGCAGCGCGTTCATCGCCGCGTGGATCGACTCGGGCACGAGCTCGGGCGTCACGTGGTACTCGATCGCGACGACGCCGCCGGTCGCGTTCATCTCGAGCTCGACGGACTCGGCCGCAAGCGCGTCGCCCTGGCTCCACGAGGCGCCGCGGGGCGCGCGGCAGGCGCCGGTGAGAACGAGGGACAGGACGCAGACGGTCTCGAGTCGCTTGAGCATGGGGAGTCTCGTGGGGCTTGGGACTTGGGTGGACATGGGCTCGGCTCCAGCGCGGACCGTAGGAAATGCACCCCGCCGCGGCCAGCGGATCCCGCGCGCCGCCGGGGGGGCGGCGCGCGCCCGCGCTCAGCGGCGCCTGAGTCCAGACGATAGAATTTCGAGTCGCATGAACTGTGACTTCACTACCGTGACGCCTCCTCGAGACGCCGCTCCGCACCGCCGCCCATGACCCTCATTCGCACGCTCCTGCTCGTTCCACTCCTGGCACCTGGCGCCGGGGCGCAGTCCCTCGCCGAGGAGGGCCGACCGGACTACTCGTTCCTGCAGTGGGCCGAGGACTGGTCGGCGTTCGACCCGGACGCGCCAGAGGGCGACGTGTTCGACCCGATGAAGCACCTCGTGCTCGGTGACGACGGGGCGCCGTGGATTCGCTTCGGCGGTCGCGCCGAGGCGCGCTTCGAGTCCTGGCGCGACTTCGGCTTCGGCGCGCCGCCCGGGCAGCCCGCCTACGACGACGAGTTCGTGCTCTCACGCTTGCTCGTGCACGCCGACCTGCACGTGAACGACTCGCTGCGCTTCTTCGTCGAGGGCAAGACCGCGCAGTCGACCAACCGCGACCTGCCCGGCGGGCGTCGGCCGCTCGACATGGACACGCTCGCGCTGCAGGAGGCCTTCCTCGACTGGATCCTGCCGCTCGGGGACGGAACGCTGCGGTTGCGGCCCGGGCGTCAGATGCTGCTGTTCGGAACGCAGCGACTGATCAGCCCGCTGCCCTGGGGCAACACGCTACGCACCTGGCAGGGCCTGACCGCCGAGTGGCGCCAGGGGGCGTGGTCCGTGCACGGGCTCGCGACGCAGTTCGTGCCGGTCGACAAGACCGACTTCAACGAGGCCGATCCGGACACGACGCTCTACGGGCTGTACGCCAAGCGCGCTCCGTCGAGCGGCGGGCACGGGCTCGAGCTGTACGCGATCGGCAACGAGCGCGCGAACGTGACCGTCAACGGGACCAGCGGAGACGAGCGGCGCTGGACGCTCGGCTCGCGCATGTGGGGCCCCATCGCCAAGGGCTTCGACTACGAGGTCGAGGGCGGCTGGCAGTTCGGCGAGGTCGGTGATGGCGACGTCAACGCCTGGTTCCTCGCCTCCCAGGCCGGCTGGCGCCTCGATGGGCTCGCGGGCGAGCCGCGCGTGTTCGTCGGGCTCGACCTCGCGAGCGGCGACAAGCAACCC
>CAYGST010000103.1:3443-11591 GCA_964352415.1 uncultured Planctomycetaceae bacterium
ACGTGCAGAGCTTCCACCAGCTCTTTCCGCTCGGGCACGCCTACCTCGGCTACATCGACGTGATCGGCAGGCAGAACATCTTCGCGGCCAGCGCCGGTTCGAAGTGGCGCATCGGCGGACGCTCGTCGCTGCTTCTCGCGCTGCACGTGTTCCGCGTGCTCGAGGAGGAGGACGGGCTCTACGGGACGAATGGCAGCGCCTACCGCTCCGGCTTCACCTCACAAGAGGTCGGCTCCGAGATCGACCTGCTCGCCGATCGCTCGATCGGCGAGCACGCGCGGGTCTACGTCGGCTACAGCCACTTCTTCCCCGGCGCGGCGATCGAGCAGACCGGTCCTTCCGAGGACATCGACTTCCTGTACATCGGCGCGGGCTACACGTTCTGATCGACCCGCGCTCCTTGCGGTTGCCGGCGCCCGAGCGACGACGACGTCAGGAGCAGGATCCGGAACACCTCCTCGCCCCATGCTCCAGCTCCTGCTGACGATCGCTACGCTGAGCGCCGCGCCTCCGCGCGTCGCGCAGGACGTGCCCGCCCTGCCGGGGCCGCCGCAGGCAGCGGCAGGGACGAGCGAGCTCCCCGCGCCCCCCACCGGCACCGATGAGGTCGTCGACGCGGAGCTGCGGGGTCGCGACCGTCCCTCGGGCGCGCTCGACGCCGAAGCGCGTGGACCGCTCGGTCGCGCGCTGCTCGAGTGGGGCGGCGTACGTCCGTTCCTCGCGGAGCGCGGCTTCGAGATGGAGGTCTTCTACACCGTCGACGGCTCGTGGCTCGCGAGCGGCGCCGCCCCGGAGGACGACCCGCTGACCCGGGGCCTCTTGGACGCGACGTTCACCTACCGCACCGAGCCGCTCCTCGGCTGGAGCGGCGGGACCTTCCACGCCGGCTTCCAGTGGTTCCACGGCGTCGATGCGAGCACGCGCTACGGCGTCGTGCAGCCGATCACGAACATCGACGCGGAGCGCCGCACACAGCTCGGGCGGATCTGGTTCGAGCAGCACTTCGCGTCGTCCGGGACGCGCGTGCGGCTCGGCAAGATCGACGCCAACTCGCAGTTCGCCTTCGTGGACGGCGCCGCGAGCTTCCTGCACTCGTCGATGGGCGTCAGTCCGACGGTCTATCTCATGCCGACCTATCCGGACTCGGCCTTCGGGCTGACGGTCGTGCAGCCCATCGGGCGCGCCTCGCTCAGCGCGGGCGTGTTCGACGGAGCCCTCGCGAGCGGCGTGCGCACGGGCCGGCGCGGAGCGAGCACGGTGTTCGAGTCCCCCAGCGAGGCGTTCCTCATCGGCGAGGCGGCGCTCGGTTGGGACGGCGGGCGCGTCGCCCTCGGAGCCTGGCGCAGCACGGCCGAGCTCACGCGCTTCGACGGCGCGCAGGAGTCCGGGACGGGCGGCCTGTACGCGGTGGCGGAGCAGGTCGTGTGGCGCGCGTCGGACCGCGGTCGCGGCGAGTGCACGACGTTCCTGCAGCTGGGCTCCGCGGACGGCGACGTCTCCGCCATCGACGAGCACCTCGGCTTCGGCCTCGCCTGGAGCGACGCGGCCGAGGGCGGCACGCACTCGGCCGGGCTCGGCGTCTCGCGCGCCGGCTTGACCAGCGCGACCGGCGCGGGCTTCAGCGAGGCCGCGGAGACGGCGGTGGAGCTCTACTACGGCTTCGAGCCCGTCGAGTGGTTGCGCCTCAAGCCGGACCTGCAGTTCATCTCGGACCCAGGCGGCGACGCGAGCCTCGACGACGCCTGGATCCTCACGCTGCGCGCGACGCTCGCGCTCTGAGGGAACCGTGCGCCGGAATGAGTCCGCTCCGCTCGCTCGAGTATGCGCAGCTTCCGGACCGCTCCCCGCCTCCGATCTACTCCGGGCCGGTCGACGCCGCGTCGCTACCGTTCGCCGCGCTGATCCAGCGCAGCGCCTCCTCGACGGAGTCCGTGCGGCGGAAGAGCTCGAGGTCCGCGCGATCGATCGTGCCCTCGGCCAGCAGTGAGTCGGTCACGAAGTCCCGCAGCTTGCCCCAGAAGGTCGTTCCCATCGCGATGATCGGGAAGGCCTCGATCTTTCCGGTCTGCATGAGGGTCGCCGTCTCGAAGACCTCGTCCAGGGTCCCGAAGCCGCCCGGCATCACCACGAAGGCGGTCGAGTACTTCACGAGCATGACCTTGCGCACGAAGAAGTACTCGAACTCCACGAAGCGATCGAGGTACTCGTTCGGCTCCTGCTCGCGCGGGAGATGAATGTTGCAGCCGACGCTGAGTCCGCCGGCTTCGCGCGCGCCGCGGTTGGCCGCCTCCATCACGCCCGGGCCGCCGCCAGTGATGACGGTGTAGCCCGCCTCGGCGAGGCGCCGCCCCAGCTCGCGGGCCTGCGCGTAGTACGGATGCGCCTCTGGGAAGCGCGCCGATCCGAAGACCGTCACGCAGCGACCGAGCTCGGCCATCTTGGTGAAGCCCCGCACGAACTCGAGGAAGACGCGGCCGGCGGAGGCGAGCTCCTCGGGGTGCTCGCGGGCGCCCCGCAGGAAGCGCCTCTCCTCGTCGCGCGCGGGCGTCTCGAGCCAGTGGTTGCGGGGCTTGTTCGACATGGGCGTGAAGCGGCGAGGGCAGCCGAACATCCAGTGTGCGGGGCCCCGCGCCGCCCGTCGACGGGCGCGCGCTCGGCGCCGGCGAGGTTAGTGGGCGGCGCCCGGCTGCACGACCTCGTCGAGCCACGCCAGGGTGGCGCGGCCGAGGTCGGGGTAGAACCCCTTTCCGCCGCGCGCCAGCGTCGAGAGCGGCGTGCGCGCCCAGGCGAGGTGTTCGGACTCCAGGCGCTCGGCCACGTCGGGGCGCGCCCCCGCGGTCTCCGCCCACAGGAGCAAGAGGCAGCCCAGGTGGTCGTGTGGCGCTCCGCGGGCGGCGCCGCGGTCGAACTCGACGCCGACGGCCTCGGTCAGCTTGCGCACGGCGACCGCCGAGTCCCCCTCGAAGCTGCCCTCGGTCCAGAGCGACTGAACCGGCGGACCGCCCGACTTGGGCTGCACGATGGCCTCGTAGTACTGCGCCGCGAGGTCGTCGAGGGAAGCCCCAGCTTGGAGGGGCACGACGGAGATGCCGACCTGCTCGAGGGCCTGCGCGAACTCCGGCTCGACGAGCTGCGTGCGCGTCTGTTCGTCGAGCTCGAACAGGAACAGCCTGCCGAACAGCCGCGCCGTCGCGCGCAGGGCCTCGTCACGTTCTTCCGTCATGTGAGCTTCTTGATGCGCACGACGGTGTCGTTGAACGCTTGCTGGCCGGAGATGAAGTCGGGTGCGATCGGCAGGACGTGGTTCTGCGCCCAGCCGGGCCCGGTGTTGCGCTTCCACTTGGAGCGGTCGCCGCCGGAGGTGTCCTCCCACCACATGTTGCGCTCCCAGTCCGCGTCGCGCAATCCCGCCCGATCCATGCCGTCCCCCTCGCTCGCCGTCGACGAGGCTCGCTCGGCCCGCGCGACCGCAGTGTACTGCGAGTGCCCGAGGGAGTTCGAGATCGCGATGGCGCGCGGGTGCACGCCGCGCGTCACGACGATCGGCAGCTCGAGCGTCGCGTCGACTGCCCCGGTGCCGAGCTTCAGGCCGGGCATGGCGCGGTCCACGCTCTCGGAGCGATAGCCCGTCAGCTCGATCCAGTCGCCCGTCTTCAGCCCGAGGCGCTGCGCCGTGTCGGGGTGTAGCCAAGCCGGGTTCGAGTGCACGATCTCGGAGCACCACTTGAGGTTCGCCGTGCGGCCGTGGTTGTGCACGTTCCACTTGAACGAGGTCATGATCAGCTGATCCTCGTCGAGCGCCTGGTGCTCGGCGATCGGCATGTACGTCGGCCACGGGTGGATTTCGTACTCGTGACCCTTGTGGTGCGAGGCGCGGTTCTTGCCCTTCGAATTCGCGAGCCGCGTGAGGTCGCTCGTGTCCTCGTTGCGCGCCGTGCGACGCACGAACTCCGACACCACCTCGAGCTTGCGGCTCGGCGTCTTGAAGCCGACCAGCGCAGCCCCGTCCACCAGGATGCCGATCCCTTTTCCGTCCTTCGTGACGATCCCCGTCTCCGGGTCCGTCTCGGAGCCCGCGAGCTCCGCCTCGCTGAGCGGCTTCAGGTAGGGCTCGAAGTAAGGCTCCTCGTCCGGATCCTCGTACGAGCCCTCGGCGCGCAGGAACTCCATCGGCGAGTCGTACTTCGACTCGTCGTAAGGGATGTTCTTGGTCCACTCCTCCATGTAGCGCTCGTTGTCGAGCTGTTCGGGGAACCACTCCTCCATGCCGCCGCCGATGCGGCGCGCCAGCTCGGGCAGGATCTCGCGGATGTCCTTCGCCTCGCCGAGCGCCTCGGTCATCGGCCAGCGAACGCCGATGTAGGGCTTGAGGTTGTAGGCGCCGCGCGCGTCGAGCTCCCAGCGCTCCATGAACGTGGTCCAGGGCAGCACCATGTCCGAGAGGGACGCCGTCTCGTTGAAGAACGGGTTGATGCAGACGTGGAAGCCGATCTTCTCCTCGTCGAGCAGCACGTTCTTCGTCACGTCCATCTCTGGCCAGGTGATCGGAGAGTCGAGGTTGTAGGTCATGTAGACCTGGATCTTCGCGCGCTCTTGCGCGAGGTACCAGTAGACGATCTCCCCCACCCGCATCGTGTTCCAGGTGTTCGCGAGCACGAACTCCGGCGGGTCGGCGAGCAGGGACTTGGCCTTGGTCTTCGGCGGTTGCGAGGGCGGCGGGAAGCGCTTGGCGTCGTAGCCGCCGGTCCACATCCAGCACCAGCCTCCGACCTTGCCGACGCTGCCCACGAGCACGTTGAGGAGCCCGATCGCGCGGTCGTTGTAGTAGCCGTTGAGGTGCGCGGACGAGCCGCGGTTGCACATCGTCGTCGCCTGCGGCGCGGCCGCCGCGAACTCGCGCGCGATGCGGCGGATGTCCGCAGCCGGCACCGTGCTGATCGACTCGGCCCACTCGGCCGTGCAGTCCTTCAGCTCCTCGGTCAGCTCCTCCACCGAGCAGTTGGCCCAGGTGTCGAAGAACAGGCGGTCGACGAGGCCCTCGGTCAGGATCGTGTGCGCCATCCCCAGCGCGACGGCGCCGTCGGTGCCGGGCGCGGGCATGAAGAACTCGTCCGAGTTCCCCGCCGTGTTCGACATGCGCACGTCGAAGGTCACGAACTTGGCGCCGTTCTCGAAGCGGCCGCGCTGGATGCGCTGCGCGCCCGCGACGTGGCCCTGGTGCGCCTCGAACATGTTCGAGCCGAAGTTCAGGATGTACTTCGCGTTCTCGTAGTTGCCGAGGTCCCAGTCGGACTCGAACAGGTACGTCAGGTTGGCCGCGCGCCGGGCGGCCGAGCACAGCCCACGGTGGTTCAGCTGCGTATTCGTCCCGAAAGCGTTCAGGAACGCCGACACCGGGTCTTTCGAGCGGCTACGCCCCTGATGGAACGCGAACTCGGTCGGGTCGCTCTCGCGGCAGGCCTTGAGGCGCGTGGCCAGCTCGTCGTAGGCCTCCTCCCAGGAGATCCGGCGCCACTTGCCCTCACCGCGCGCGCCCACGCGACGAATCGGGTAGAGCAGACGTTCGGGGTGGTACTGGTGGTTGAGCGACGCCTGCCCGCGCGCGCACAGGCGACCCTGGGAGTTCGGGTCCTTCGGGTTGCCGTCGACCTTCAGGATGCGGCCGTCCTTGACGTGCCCGATGATCCCGCAGACCGTCGAGCACAGCTGACACATGCCGGGCACCTGCGTGGTGTCCTTGTACTTGTCGGGGTCGGGGAAGCGCGTCTTCTTGTTCGGGCCCGGGAGCGTGCAGGCCCCCGGCGCGGGCAGCTCGCCGAACTCGTAGGCGTCGCCCTTACCCGCGCGCCACACCGCGGCGCTCTCGTCGGAGGTCGCCTCGCGGCCGCGCACGTCGCCCGGCACGCCGCCTTCGTCACGGGTCGCCGCGCAGCCGGTGACGGCGCCCGCGGCGAGGAGTCCACCGAGGCGCAGGAACGCGCGCCGGTCCGGTTTCACGGGGGCGCTCATCGACCTTCCTCCGGCGCGCTCGGCGCGTCCCAGCCCTCTCCGCCCCAGTTGTAGACGTCGTACGCCTCGGGCGCGTAGCTCTCCCCTTCGCGCGGAATCTTGGGCTCCCACTCGGCCATCGGTCGGTCCGCTTCGACCGCGAAGCGCATGCGCGGTCGCGTGCCCTTGTCCTCACGCAGGGTGGCGAGCGCGTCTTCGCTCTCGAGGCGCGCGGTGATCTTGGAGATGCTCGACTCGGGGTCGTTGAGGTCGCCGAAGTAGAGCGCCTCGCTCGGGCAGGTCGCCACACAGGCGGGGTCCATGCCCTCGTCGACGCGGTGCGTGCAGTTGTGGCACTTGACCGCCTGGTTGGCGACCGGGTCGATGTAGATCGCGCCGTACGGGCAGGCGTCCTTGCAAGCGGAGTGTCCGGAGCAGAGGTCGTAGTTGACGACGACCGAGCCGCCGGCGCCCTTGTGCATCGCGCCGCAGGGGCAGGCCTTGATGCACGGCGCGTCCTCGCAGTGCTGGCACGCCATCGGCACCATCACGCGCGCGACCCCGCCTGTGGGCTTCTCGAAGTCGTGGTAGATCGTCTGGCGGATGTACTCGCCGAGCGGGACGTCGTTCTCCGCCTTGCACGCGACCTCGCAGCCGTGACAGCCGAAGCAGCGGCGGGTGTCGACCACCCAGCCATAGCGCTTGCCGTCCTCCGGAGCGGTCATGCGGTCGCGCCAGGCCTCCTCGGGGAGGAAGAGCGACTCGTCCTGCGACTTGGCGTGGGCGGGAGTCGCGGCGGCGCCGGCGGCCGCCGCTGCGAGGCTGACCTTCAGGAGGTCGCGTCGGGTGGGCGCGGCGTTGGCTTCCGCCTCGCCTGCTTGGTCGTTCTCGTGCATCTCGTCTCTCGTTCGTCGAAGTCGTCCAGGTCGGTTCCGGGGCGCTCGCGATCGACGGAGAGAGCACGGGGCTCGATCAGGTCGATGGGTCGTATCGGTCACGCCGCCACGGAGAGCGCGCGCTTCAGGTGTCGACCAGGGAGACGGCGAGGCGAGCCGCGGTGGCGGCTCGGAGGGGCTCGTCGTCGATGAATCGCATCGATGAACCATGCGGAGTCGGTGACGTCCCGTCAAGGACCGTGCGCGCAGCGCGCGACGGCCATGTCGCCCGACGTAACGCGGACAGGACTCTGACCGGACCCGAACGACCGGCGCGCGCGGACGCGACTAGGCTTCCTTCGACAGGTCGTCGCCCTCGCAGCCCGGGGCGCGGCCACGGATCCGGGCGCCCTGCGCCCCGAACCTCCGCACTTCCCATGCACATTCACGTGCGTCCCAGCGGGCTGCCCGCGCTCCTCCGCGGAGCCCTCGGCGTGTCCCTCGCGTTCTCGCTCGCCGCGCCGGCTGGAGCCGGCGAGCTCGGCTTCTCCGCGCTCCCCACGAACGCCGCCGAGCACATCTACGGTCTCCACTTCCCGAGCGCCAGCGACGGCTTCTCCGTTGGATGGATCGGCGCTGGCGACGCGGTCGTGCTCGGCACGATGGACGGCGGGCAGTCGTGGTCGCACGTGCGCGTGCAGACCGGCGGACAGCTCTTCAACGTCCACTCGGCCGGCAGCGTCGTCCTCGCCGTGGGCCACGACACACTCACGCAGAAGGGGCTCGTCCTGCGCAGCACCGATGGCGGAGCCCAGTGGAGCGAGCAGATCCTCACCGACACCTTCGGACTCTACGACGTGCAGTTCACGGACAGCACGACGGCCTTCGCCTGCGGCTACAACTCGGGGCTCTACCGCTCCGACGACGCCGGCGCGACCTGGGTGCGCGCGACGGGTATCCCGGCCGGTGAGGTGTTCCGCGACCTCTCCTTCTTCGACGGCAGCGTCGGCTACGCGCTCGGCGGGAGCGCCTTCCAGGGCAAGCGCGTCTACCGGACGACCGACGGCGGCGCGACCTGGATCAAGGTCAAGACCTTCGGCAGCCTGGTGATCCTGTCGAAGCTCGAGGTCGCACCCGACCACCCGCTCGGACCTCGTTTCGTGATGCTCGTCGGCTATCGACCGAGCGGAGAGAGCGTGCTGACCTCCAGCGACGGCGGCGCGACCTGGTCGACCGCGCTGCAGACGAGCGCGAACCAGGTGTTCCAGTCGATGAAGATCGACGG
>CAYGST010000104.1:0-11503 GCA_964352415.1 uncultured Planctomycetaceae bacterium
CGCGGCGTCGCTACCGCCGCAGGCCCTCGACCCGGCGGCTGAAGCGCAGCCGCCGGCCCGACTCCTGGCGGCGGCGGAAACCGAGCAGGTGGAAGACCTCCACCACCCACACGAGCGCTACCCGACGATCGACCTCGAGCACGCCCGGCTCGTCCGCAACCCGGTGCACGCCCGGCAAGTACGGGAGCAGCGCCCCGACCCGCAAGGCGCGCAGCCCCCTGGAGAGGCGCAGCCAGAACCTCCGCACCTCCCGCCCCAGGAAGAAGCCGTCCTCCCCCTGGCCCTGGTAGAGCGGCAGGAGCACGAGGCCCGGCTCCGCCGCACGGATCTCACTGCCCCGGTCCGTTGCGAGGACCTCCCCAGCCTCGACGCGGTCGAAGTTGGTGAAGCCCGGGCGCATCACGAAGGACTCGCGGCGCGTGACGTGATGCCGATAGCGCATCTCGACGACGCCCGGCAGCCCGCGCCCGGCGATGCGCAGGCGCTCGAAGGAGTGACGAGCCTGCGGCGTCTCCGACTGCACGAGACCGCCCGCCTCGACGAGCGTGATCCAGGCCGCCGCGAGCTGGTTGGCGCGCGTCTGCTCGTCGTCGTGCTGACCGCCCTCGAAGCCTACCGCGATGTGCCCGCGCTCCCCGAAGTAGCCGAGCAGCGCGCCATCGACGTTCTCTTCGAGGCCCAGGATGACCGGCACCGGGAAGGCGAAGGCGATGCGCCGGTTCTGCAGCGTGTCGCCGATGATCGAGAACGGGGAGCCGCTCGCGGAGGTGGAGTGCAGGTCCAGGAAGATCACCGGCTCGGTGGCCCCCTCGATCTCGCGTTCGATCTCCTCGAGGAGCGCATCGCGGGTCGCGCGTTCGTGCGCGGCGGGCCCGACGTCGTGCGGCATGGCGAGGACAGCGCGGGACCAGAGCCGGTTGAGGTCCGCGTCGAGGTAACGCGCTCCGCGGCGCAGGGCTTCGAGGTTCCCCGCGAAGGCCACGAGGCGGCCCCGCAGCGGCAGCTGTTCGCGCAGCAGCTCGGCAAGCAGCTCCTGCAGGGCGAAGACGCCCGCCGGCTCGTTGCCGTGCATGCCACCCACGAAGACGAACACCGGCCCAGAGCGGCCCGTCTCGTAGGTCCCCAGCCGATGCGCGGCGATGTCGGGACGCCCGCCGCTGGTCGTCGAGGCGTCCTGCGCCACGGCACCATCGGGCTCGGGCACGCGACTGGGCGCGGGCGGCGTTGCGTTCGGCTTCACGGTCCTTCTTCGGTCCAGGGGGCTGCTGGGCTCCAGGCTCAGCCTTCGCGAAGTTTCTCTTCGAGCAGCCGCGCGGCCACGCGGATGAAGTCGTGCTCGGTCAGGATGCCGAGCAGCTGCCCGTCGCGCACGACGGGCAGGCAGGCGACGCCGTGCTCGCGCATCAGATAGATCGCGTCCAGCGCGCTGGTCTCCGGCGCGGTCGTCACCATCTCGGTCTGCATCACGTCCTGGACCGCGATGGCCGCCGGCCCGCGACCCGCCTTGCCTTTCGCGACCAGGCGCAGGATCGCACGGTGCGAGAGGATGCCCACGAGTTGCCCCGACGAGTCCTCCACCGGGACGTGCCGCAGGTGCTCCCAGTCCATCACGCTCGCCGCGAGGTCCACGAGGTCCTCGGGGTGCACGGTGAACAGGTCCGTGGTCATGATCTGGCTGACGGTCCGGTAGTCGTCGAGCCAGTCGTCCTCGCCGTCGATGTCCGCGAGCGTCCACTCGTGGATCGGCGCGCCGGTCCACTGCTGGGCGTCGATCGAGGCGCACAGCGCGCGCATGCGGCCGCCCATCGTGCCCTTGGTCGCCATCTGCGCGAGGGAGTCGAGCGCCCACTGCGCCCCCGTGCGGCCGACGCGCACGCGCTCCTCGATCGTGCCGATGTAGCGGTCGATGTCCGCGGAGTCGACCTGCTGCGACGCGAGGCCCTCACGCGCCAGCGGCGCCAGCCGGTCGAGGATCAGCTCGTCGGCGCGCAGCACCTTGCCGCCGCACCAGTGCATCTGCGCCTTCAGCCCGTAGCGCGCCGCGGCCATGAAGTTCGCCTTCGCGTCGTCGAAGGCCATCTTGCCCTTGATGTCCCCGTACTCCTTGGAGATCGAGCTCATCAGGCCGAAGAAGAACGCCGCGTTGGCCACTTCATCGACGACGGTCGGACCGGCGGGCAGCACACGGTTCTCGATGCGCAGGTGCGCGACGTTGTCCTTCACCCCGTAGCACGGACGGTTCCAGCGGTAGACGGTTCCGTTGTGCAGGCAGAGCGCGCTGAGCTTGGGCAGGATGCCCTTGTCGAGGAGCTCGAGGGGCGACTCGTCCTCGGCGCCGCGGATCAGGCTGCGGAAGCGCGCGATGTCCTCGCGGAAGATCTCGAGGACCGACTGTTCGATCCACTGATCGCCGAAGTTGACGCGCTGCGCACCGCCGCGCTCCTTCTGGGCCTTGGAGCGCGAGTCGAGCGACTGCTGGAACAGCGCGACGCGCGTCTCGTGCCAGAGCCGGTGACGCAGGAGCAGCGGAGAGTTGACTGCAGCCGCAAGCACCGGACCTGTAACGGCCTGCGCGACGTTGTAGAGCTCCGCGAACTCGTGCGCCGCGACCTGGAAGTGGATCTGGAAGCTCGTGTTGCAGGCCTCGAGCATCACGTTGTCGTGCGTGAGCTTGAGCTCGTCGAGGCCCTTGATCAGCGTGTGGAACTCCCCGCCGCAGAGCTCGCTCATGGAGCGATTGAGCTCCGCGTAGCGCGGGTTCGGCGTCATGAACTCGAGCCCTAGGTGCTCACGCGCGAGGGTCGGCAAGATACCGACCAGCAGCACGCGGTAGCCGTTCTGCGCCGCCGCCTCACGCGCCTGCGTCAGGTAGCCGTCGAGCTCGCGCTCCATCGCGGAGAGGCAATCGCCGCCGAACTCAGCGGGCAAGGCGTTGGCCTCGAGGTTGAACTGCGCGAGCTCGGTGGTGAACGCGCCGCCGCCGAGCCGCTCGAGGGTCGCCCCGGCGCCGGCCGTCGGCGCCATCGCCGCATCGACCAGGAACATCTCCTGCTCGGCGCCGATGCGCCGGATGCCGCTCTCGATGCGATCCTCGGACAGGAGCCGCTCGAGGGCCTGGACGTCCTCCAGGAGGGACCGCACGAAGGCCCGCTGGGCCCCTGCGTCGTGCTCACTGGCGATGTCGTGCTGCCCCATGGTCCTCCTGCTGCGCTTCTCGGCGGGCCCCTCCGGGCCCCGGGTACCGAGTGTACCGCCCCCGACGCAGGATCCGAACCTGGCACCCCGCCCTGGAACGCCGCCGCAGCTCACGCCGACGCCCCCGACCGGACGATGGAGCCCGCATGGGACTCCCGGCCACGATCACCGAGCTGCCGCCCCCGCCGCCCCGCCCCGCGCTCGCGCGGCTCCTGGTCCTGCTCGCGCCGCTGGTGTTCGCAGGCGCCGCCGCGGGCCTCTACCTGCGCATCGAGCCGTTCGCGAGCTGGTTCTTCGTGTTCGCCTGGTGGAGCTACATCCTCTTCCTCGACGGGTGGACCCACCTCCGCACGGGGAGCTCGCTGCTGCTCTCGCGCCCGCGTGGATTCCTCTACCTGCTGCCCTGGTCCACCGCGTTCTGGCTGTTCTTCGAGCTCTGCAATCTGCGGCTCGAGAACTGGTACTACGTCGGTCTGCCCGCCTCGGCCGCGTCGCGCTACGTCGGCATCTTCGTCTCCTTCGCGACCGTCCTGCCGGGCACCTTCGAGACCGCGGCGCTGCTACGCAGCTTCGGCGTCGGCGAGGGACGCACGTGCAGCGCGCACGCCTTTCGCGTCACGGATGCCCGCGCCGCGCGCTCACGACGCTCGGCTGGCTGTTCCTCGCGCTGCCGCTGCTCTTCCCCCGCTACGCCTTCCCGCTCATCTGGGGCGCGACGGCGCTGCTCCTGGAGCCCTGGCTCGCGAAGCGGGGCGAGACCTCGCTCTGGTCGCACCTCGCGACCGGCCGACCCGGGACCCTGCTGCGCCTCCTGGTCGCGGGCGCGATCTGCGGCCTGTGCTGGGAGTCCTGGAACTTCTGGGCGAACGCGAAGTGGATCTACACGGTGCCGTTCTTCGAGGAGCTGAAGCTGTTCGAGATGCCGCTGCTCGGCTTTCTCGGGTTCCCGGCCTTCGCGCTCGAGTGCTACACCTTCTCGCGCGCGCTGGTCGCCGCGGGCCTCTGTCCGGAGTGGGACCCGAGCCTCGCCCGCCGCGTCGCATCGCCACGACGCCAGCTCACCTGGGCGGCGGCGGCGGTGCTCGCCAGCCTGCCGGCCCTGTGGATCGTGGATCGGATGATCGTACGCTCGACCGCCGTGCAGCTCGCGGAGCTGGGCGCCCTCGCGCCGGCCGACGCCGACGCGCTGCGCGCCGCGGGCCTGCGCAACGGCCACGAGCTCGAACGCGCGCTCGAGAGCTGGGACCGGGGCGAGCTGCTCGCGCCCGAGACCCTGGCCGCGGTCGCCCAGGAGCTTGAGCTCGCGCACATGGCGCGCATGGGCGCCCGCGGGGTCAGCTGGCTGACCTCCGTCGGCGTCGACGGCATCGACGAGCTCGAGCTGCAGAACCCTCAGCGCCTCGCCTGGCTGCTGCTGACGAAGGGCGCGGGCCCCGCGCCGGAGCCGACGCGCGCGGAGGTGCGCTACTGGGTGCGGGCCGCCGGGCGACGCGACGCCGGACCGCCGTGGTGATCGCGGCGGCGCTGCAACGGGTTGGCTGCGGCGTCGTGATCCCGAGACGTCAGCCGATCAGGTGCCCGGCGTCGGGGTAGAAGCCGCTCAGCACCTCGCGGCTGCAGCCCATCAGCATCGCGACCAGGCCGTCGCGCTGGCCCGGGAGGTCGGCCTCCGCCTTGCGCGCGTCCTTCCAGGCGCCCTCGAAGTAGACGCTGCGCGAGCCCACCGCCTGGGAGACCGAGCGCTTCCAGAAGGCGGGGGCCTCACGCTCCTTCCAGGCGCCACGGCCGCGGCCGAAGTGCGCGACGGAGAGGTAGCGCAGGAGCAGGTACTCGGCGGTGCGGGTGAGCACACCGCTCGACCAGGCGACGCGCGCGCCGCCGTCGCCCTTGAGCGTGTTGTAGGCGCGCGCGACGCCCATCGCGCCGAAGCCGCCGGTGAGCGCGCCCAGCACTGCACCCGCACCGAAGGACAGCCCGCCCGCGGCGATGTCCGCGCCGAGGCCGCCGAGCAGCCCGGTGGCCGCGCCGCCGATCACGCCCCAGCGCTTGGGCGCGAGCTTCTCGGCGGAGGTGTCGAAGTCGGTCAGCGCCGTGCGCAGCTCGATCGCCGCGCGGCCGTCGAGGCCGTGCAGCGCGATCAAGCGGTCGAGCACCGCCGTCGCGCCCTCCTCCATGCGGCGCGCGAGCGCCTGCATGGCCTCGGCCTTGTCGTTGCCCCAGGCGCCCTCGACCAGGGCCTCCTCGTCGCGCGCCGCGCGCAGGAGCTCGCCCGCGAGGGTGTCCATCGCCGCGCGGAAGGTCTCGCGACGGTCCTGGCGCCAGGCGTCGAGGAACGTCTCGGTCAGCTCGCGGCGCTCGCCGTCGAGGACGTCGCGAACCTCCTCGAGCAGGAGGCCTTCCTCCACCCAGCAGCGCGTGAAGGCGTCGAGCCCGACGACCTTCTTCACGATCGGCCAGCGCGCGAGGTGCGCGCGCCAGCGCTCGAGGTCGTCGCCCGCGGGCGCCTCGCTCACCGGCCCCGTCTGGTTCAGCAGCACGAGGACCGGCTTGTCGACCCAGGTGAGGATCTGCATCTCGGGCGCGACGTAGCCCGCGTCGCTCGGGGACTCCGCCGCGTTGACGAGGTACAGCACGACGTCGGCCTCCTCGACGACGCAGCGCACCGCCTGGTACGACGAGTAGCGCGCGCGATCGCGATCGCGGTCGTAGGTGCCCGCCTGCGCCCACTCGAGCGGCGCCGGCGCGGCCTGCATCTCGCGCACGAGGCGCGTCGAGTCCCCGAAGCCTGGCGTGTCCCAGAGCACGAGCCGATCACCGGCGCGCGTCTCGAGGAACGGGTGCGGATGAGCCTCGTCGGTGACGTGCGCCTGGTCCAGCACCTCGCCGACGTCCTTGCGCAGCAGCGTGCGCGCGAGCGTCGTCTTCCCGACGTTCGTGTGCGAGAGCAGCGCGAGCGAGAGCGTTCTGGGCGTCGTCATGCGGCGCCTCCCGAGACGGCCAGCAGCCCTTCGCGCGCATGCTCGATCGCCGTCGCGTCGACCTCGCCGTCGAGCGTGCAGGCGACCGCCTGCAGCCCGGCGTCGTCGAGCACCCGCTGCCAGGCGCGCTCGCGCTCGGCGAGGCGCGTCGCGCCCTCCTCGCCCCGGGGCACGCGTTCGAGGAACGGGCCGCGATCGAGCACGACGAGCAGCGAGCGCCGCCCGCCGCCCTCGGACTGCGCCGCGCGCAAGGCCCGCAGGTAGTCCCCGTGCACCTCGTGCTCCGGCGACTGGGCGAGTGTGAACAGGACGACGCGGCAGACGGTTTCCTCGCCGCGCGACGCCGCGACCTGCGCGGGATCGTCGCCGTACTCGCTCGGCTCCAGCCGCTCGATCCGTGTCCGGCCGCCGAGGACGTCGAGCAGCAGCGTGGTCAGTCCCTCCGCCGAGCGCGGGCTCGGCCGGTAGCTGTAGGCCTGCACGACGGCCACCTGATCGCCGCCGCGGTCGATCGAGAGCAGCTTGAGGAAGTAGGCGTCGCCCTCGAGGTCGAACGGGAGCGCGCGCGACAGGCGGCGCACGCGGACGCTCGCGAAGACCATCATCAGCCCGCGCGGCAGCACGACGAACAGCGCCGCGGTGATCGCGTAGTAGTGGATCCAGAGCGCCGCGTCGCCGCCTTCGGCGGGCGCGCGCATGGCGGCGATGGACTCGACCGAGGGCACCGGTTGCCCGAGCAGCGCCGCCGCCGGCGAGAACAGGAACTCGAGCAGGCCGTGGACCGCGTCCGCCGTCAGGAAGGTGCTCTCCCAGCTCGCGTCGTAGTGCAGGACGAGGCCGCGCAGGTACAGACCACCGATCGCGCCGAGCACGACGCCGATCGCGCCGACGTGCAGCCAGGTCCGACCGCGCGCCACGAACAGCGGGGTGGCGATACGGAACCAGTCCCGGGCGTAGCGCTGGAGCGCGACGCCGACCGCGCCGCCGTCGCCGCCGCGCGCGTGGCCCCCGCGCCAGAAGCGCTGGGGCGCCGCAGCCCACAGGACACCGCGCGCCACCAGGCCCCCCGCCGTGCGCCGGCTGGCTTCGCCTTCGCGGGCGGACGCCCCCGGGCGCGCGACGAGGTCGGACACGAAGCTGACCACGTACACGCCGAGGTTCCAGGTCAGCAGCCCGAGGATCGGGAAGGAGAGCAGGTTGATCGAGCCTGACGCGCCGAGGCGGTCCACCGCCAGCCCGAACAGGAGCGCGAGCACGAACACGAGCCAGAGCGGCACGCCGATGTGCGCCGAGGCTTCGCGCACCCGCGCGGCCGAGGGGTACGAGCGGTCGATGCGGGCCCGCAAGATCCGCGCGCGCTCGACGAGCAGGGCGTCCGACTGGACCTCACCGCCGCCCGCCGTGAGCGACGCGCGAGCCTCACGGGTTGCGACCTCGCCCTCGCGTTCGGCGAGCAGATCGCCCTCGCCCCTGCCCTCCTCGAAGGCCCGGACGAGCAGCACGTCGCGCAGGTCGTTCTCGTTCAGCGCAGCCATTCGTCTCGTTCGGTCG
Source organism: uncultured Planctomycetaceae bacterium (assembly GCA_964352415.1). GTDB lineage: Bacteria > Planctomycetota > UBA1135 > UBA1135 > JABACD01. The sequence goes on from CAYGST010000104.1 coordinate 7,725, forward strand.
AAGTCACGGTCGCGCCGCGCTGCGGGCTGCAGAGCCTCGCGGCCGGCCCGGACGAGGTCGAGGCCCCGGACCCCGTGCGCGCGCGGCGACGTGGGGCGCTTTGCCGATCCCTGGCGGTCGACGGGCGCAGCGAAGGAGGTGAGGGGCGGATCACGGAAGGCTCGCCTGCGGGGCGGCCCCGCGCGGGGCGGGGCGCTGCTGCGCATCATCGACATTGCGGGGGCGTCTCGGCACCATTTTCCGATGCGAATGCCGGATCGAGCCCGAGACGAAGCGTGACGAACGACTCCCCCAGCGAGACGAATCCGGGCGCCGAGCTGCTTCCGCCGCCGCAGCGCGTCGAACCGAGTGGGCGACCGTGGCTGCTCGGTGAGGTCGTGAGCGTGGACCCCGGCCCGCTCGCGGCCGAGGACGCCGCCCTCGCGGGACTCGCGCGCGCGCTCGACGCGCGGGGACGGCGGCTCGCGCTCGCCGGGCCGAGCGCGCACGTGCAAGTCCGGCTCGACCCCGAGCTCGCCCACGAAGCCTACCGCCTCGTCGTCGATGAGTCTGGCGTGCAGCTGCGCGGCGGCGATGCCGCAGCCCTCGCCTACGGCCTGCGCACGCTCGCGCAGTGGCTGCACCTCGGGCGCTCCGAGCGCGACTCGGTCCCCGGCGTGCGGATCCACGACGCGCCTGACTTCCCCGAGCGCGGCGTGATGCTCGACGTGGCGCGAGACAAGCGCCCCACCCTCGCCACGCTCGAGCAGCTCCTCGAGCAGCTCGCCAGCTGGAAGGTCAATCGCGTTCAGCTCTACATGGAGGCGGACTTCGCGTACGCGGGCGCGCACGAGGTCACGGCGCATCGCAGCCCGTACACCGCGGATGAGCTGCGCGCGCTCGACGCGTTCGCGGCGGCGCGCCACATCGAGCTCGTCCCGAACCAGCAGAGCTTCGGCCACCTGCACGACTGGCTGCGCCATCCGCGCTGGAACGACCTATCCGAGGTCCCCGAGGGCGTGGACCATCCGTTCAGCCGCGTCCGCGAGCCGTTCAGCCTCGCCGCCGAGGACCCGCGCGCGCTGGAGTTCCTCGGCGGGCTCTACGACCAGCTGCTGCCGTGCTTCCGCTCACGCACCGTGAACGTGGGACTCGACGAGACCTTCGACCTCGGCGAGGGCCGCTCGCGCGCGGCGTGCGAGCGGGACGGCAAGGCCAAGGTCTACTTGCGCTTCCTGAAGCACGTCCACGGGCTGGTCGCGGAGCGCGGCCACCGCATGCAGTTCTGGGGCGACATCGTCCTCGAGGAGCCCGACGGGATCGCCGAGCTGCCCGGGGACGCCGTCGCGCTGGTCTGGGGCTACGAGGCCGACTTCCCGTTCGAGGAGCGCCTGGCGCGCTTCGCCGAGAGCGGCCTCGAGTTCCAGGTCTGCCCCGGAACGAGCAGCTGGAACTCCTTCGGCGGGCGCGTGACGAACGCGCTCGGCAACTTGCAGAAGGCGGCCCGCGAGGCGCGCCGCCACGGCGCACGAGGCTTGCTCGTGACCGAGTGGGGCGACCGCGGCCACCTGCAGCCGTGGCCGACCGCCTTCCTCGGCTTCGCGGTGGGCGCGGCGGCGGCGTGGAACGTCGACGCCGTTCAGGCCGCGGACCTCGAGCGGGCGCGCGGCTGGCTGGACGATTGGGTGTTCGAGGACGAGGCGCGCGTGCTCGGGCGCGCGCTGATCGAACTCGGACGCGTCACCGACGTGCTGGGCGACGACTGCAACAACGGACACGCGCTGTTCTTCGCGCACACCTTCGCCCACGAGCCCTTTCCCCACGCGCGCGTCGTTGGAGTCGAGGACGCGGGGCTCGACGCCGCCCGTGAACATCTGCGGCACGCCCTCGACGGCCTGCCGCGGGCGCGCAGCGCGCGACCTGATGCGGCGCTGCTCTGCGAGGAGCTCACGTTCGCGCGGGACGCACTCGTGCACGGGGAAGAGCTCCTGCGCGCTCGTCGGGCCCTGGCGCCCGGTCACGTCATCGAGGACCTGCCGCCCAACGTGGCGGCCGCCGTGAGAGAGCGAGTGGTGCACCTCACCGCGACCCACGCCGCGCTCTGGCCGCGGCGCTTTCGTCCCGGAGGCCTCGCGGCTTCGCTGCGCTGGCTCGAGGTCTTCGCTTGACGCGTACCGAACAGCGACGTTCGGGACGCTAGACTGCGCAGCTCGCCTTGACCGACTCCAGCACGACCCCCCGCCCGAAGCGCGCCTGGCTCCGGCGCCTGCTGCGCGCGTTCGCCCTCTTCGCGCTGGTCGTGGTCGTGGCGGCGGTGACGTACGCCTCGTGGCTGCCCGTCGCCGTCGAGCGCTTCGGCCCCGGCATCGCGAAGCGACTCGGCTTCGAGCTCGAGATCGCCTCGGTCGAGCGCCTCGACCTCGGCGGCGTGCGCCTGAGCGGGCTCCGACTCCGTCAGCTCGGCGAAGACCCCGTGCTCGAGCGCGTTCACGTTGGCGACCTGGACGCCGAGTTCGATCGCAGGATCCTGACGGGCGACGTCCGCGGCCTGACTTCCCTGCGCGCGAGCGCCGTCGAGGTCGTGATCGCGGTGCCGGAGGGCTCCGAGGACGCCGAGCCCGAGTCCGCTGGCGAGCCGTACGTCCTGCACTGGCCCGAGGCGCTCCCCCCGATCGAGCTGGAGCGCGTCGAGGTGCGCGTCCTCCCGACCGAGGGCGACGAGATCGTCCTGTCGGACGCGAGCGTGCGGACTGGCGAGGACGGAACGCTCCGCGCAAACGCGCGCTTCGCAGAGCGTCGGCTGACGTTGATCGGCACCTACTCGAACGCCGTCGTCGATGCGCTGACCGTGGAGGTCGACGGGCTGCCGGCCCTGCGCGAGTCGCGGGTCGATCTGACGAACGTGATCGAGGGCGCGCTCGAGGCCGACCTCGGGCTCGCGCTGCAGGCGCAGGAGAGCCGGCTGCAGGCGCAGCTCGACGGAGGGCAGGTGCAGTGGCAGCTGCAGCTCGTGGAGCTCGACCTGGAGAGCGTCCCCGCGCGACTGCCGTTCGAATTCGAGGAGATCCTGCGCGGCCAGCTGAACCTGACCTCGTCGGGCGCACTGGCGTTCGACGATCTGCTCAGCGGCACCGCCGAAGCGCAGTTCGGCCTCACGAACTTCGAGTACGAAGGCCTCGAGGTGGCCAGCGCGACCGGCGCGCTGTCGCTCGCGGACGCGACCCTGAGAATCCCGACGCTGGACGTGCGCCAGAGCGAGCACAACCGCATCGACATCGCCGATGCGACCTTGCCCCTGCGCGGGCTCGACCTCGCCCGCTGGCTGGAGAGCGCGACGGCTAGCCTCGACGTCGAGGCGACGCGTCTCCAGGAGCTGATCGCGCCCTATGGCCTGCTGCCGCCGGAGGGGCTCGCCGAGCACCGGCTCGCCTTCCGCGCGCGGCTCGCCGACGCGCGCCTTTTCGTGAGCGAAGGCGGGCTGACGAGCACGGCGGGCAACGTGAGCCTCGACACCGCGGAGGTCTGGATCGACGAGAGCGGACCGCCGGCGCCCGCGATCGAGCTCGATGGAACCGCGGACGTGCCGGACCTCGCGCGCTTCGGCGCGCTGCTCGGTCGCAGTGACTGGGCCGGCGCGGTGCGTGGCGCGGTCGTCGCCCAGGGCACCTACCCGAACATCAACGCGCAGCTTCAGCTGACCGGGGACGGCCTGCGCATCGAAGGTCAGGACGTCGGACAGCTCGAGCTCGACGTGAACACGAGCGAGAGCCTGAACCGGGTCGAGGTCACGCGGCTCGCCA